>MHKO01000020.1:0-6270 GCA_001818435.1 Candidatus Komeilibacteria bacterium RIFCSPLOWO2_02_FULL_48_11 | reverse complement strand
CTTTTGATTCGCTTCTAAAGGCGAACATGCTAATCGCCAAAAAGGAAGGCTCGGTCCTCTTTGGCGGCAATGGGTAAGGCCTGAAGCGCGCCGCTCTCATCAATAAAAGTAATCAGCTTGGGGGAATTGATAAATTCCGGCTGTTTAATGTTGGCGGCTTTTTCCAAGAGCGTCAAACTGCGCGGTTCAGCCGCCGGGCCGATTTCCAAAACCCGCAGCGTGTCTTCAACCGAGTAAAACAAATAACTCTCATCATCTGACCAGAAAATGTCTTGGAGCGGCTGTGAATAGCGGGTAATGAGTTCGGAGGAGTTTGGCCGCGGGATTACGGTCAAGGGGACAATGAACGTTCGCTGATAAATGGCGCCAGCCTCGGTATAAATTAATTTATCGCCATTCACTGACCAGATGGATTTTTGCGCGTTAGGAATCTCAATGACCGAATCTTTGAGGTCGGTTTTTACAGACGGATCAATTATAGTCAGGGTTTTTTCCCTGGAGTTATTAATGGCCACCAGGCGCGAATTTGTTTTTACCAAAGTATCATGGCTAGGGTCCAGCCTGATAGTCAAGCGGTGAATAACGGTTGGGTCGCTGACGCTTATCCAGCTCAAATTGGCGGCGCGCGCTTTGACCAGTTTCTCAATGAACGCAATCCGATCCGGTCCGGCGCTGTAACTTAAGAGCGGCCCCGGCAGAACCAGGCGCGTTGTTTTTAAAAGATAAGGGATGCGGTAGAGAGCGCCGCCAGCGAGCCCGTAAAGAGTATTGGAAGAAGCTTGGTCCCATTGCAGGTCAGTTAAAGCCAAGTTGGTTATCTGGTTTAAGTTAATGAATTTTTCCGTGGCCGCGGCATCAACGATAAAATGCGTGGCCGCCTCTGGCGCCCCGCGGCTGACCAGCAGCTGGTCGTCGTGCGGTGACCAGCTCACATTCTGGAGCGTGGAGACGGCGACATTGGCCAAAAACGTGTCTTTGCCGCTTAAAGTGTTATAAAGGCGCAACTGTCCTTTATTCGTCAAATAGGCGATTTTATCCTGCTTGCGGTTCCACCAATACTGTTTTATGGAGCCGGAAATTAACACCTTGGGCTCGGATTGCAAAAAGAGTTTAATGCTCTCGGCAAAGGTGGTTAACCTCGGCCCGATAGCAACCGTTTTTTCCCAGGGGTGATAACCATCTTTTTTCACTTCTAGATTAATTTTGCCAGGTAGTATATCATTAATAATCGTCGGGGTCTTTTCTTGATAAGGTTTGTTATCCAAGAAAATATCAGCTTTGGCTGGAGTGGATTTAATCACCAGACTGCCGGTTTCCACCAGGCGGTTGTAGGTAAAATCATAACGCCAGCCCGCGGTGTATAAAACCAGGGGCGGAGCGATTAGAATAAAGATTATAATGCAAGTAATGTAGAGTAGGCGACGAGCGCGGAGAGTCATATTATATAATTCGTCATTCTGAGCGAAGCGAATAATCCCATGGGTAACCCCCGAGATCCTTCGGCTACGCCTCAGGATGACGTGGAGAATATGTCTAAATTTATAATCAATGGCGGGAACAAGCTAAATGGCGCTTGGCGCGTCCAGGGCATGAAGAATGCCGCAACTCCTATTCTGGCGGCCACACTCCTCACTCGTGAGCGTTGCACTATTCATAATATACCGCGAATCAGCGACTTAAACCACATGCTGGCGATTCTGAAAGATTTAGGGGCCGAGGTTTCGTGGCTCTCCGAGCACACGTTGCAAATCCAGACCAAGAAGATTATCAAGAATGAAATGGATTATTTGCTGACCAAACGGATGCGCTCTTCGGTTCTGTGCTTGGGGCCGCTACTCGCGGCCACTGGTTATGTCCGGATGCCTGAACCCGGGGGCTGTAATATCGGCAACCGTCCTTTGAATACCCATATTTTCGCTTTGCAGGCCCTGGGAGCCGAGGTGGAATGCGAAGCGCAATACTATAACATTTCAGGAGCGAAGTTACAAGGCAAAGAGATTTCTTTGCCCGAGAAATCCGTAACCGCCACCGAGAATTTGCTCATGGCCGCCAGCATTACGCCTGGAACCACGATTATTAAAAACGCGGCCGCCGAGCCGCACGTCGCCTGTCTGGTGCGTTTTTTGCGCCAAATGGGCGCTGACATTTCCGGTGCCGGCACTCACGAAATTAAAGTCAAAGGAGTTTCAGAACTTCAGGGCGCGGAATTTTCAGTTATTCCGGACCAGCTGGAGGTCGGCACTATCGCCATTTTGGCCGCGCTCTCTGGCGGTGAAATCACCATTAGCCCGGTGGTATCTAAAGATATGGCGGTGATTGCCGCCAAACTCAAAGAAGCCGGAGTTGATTTTATTGAGCAAGGCGAGAGCTGGCTGGTTCGAGGCTCGCCAGGCGGATTGCGGCCTTTTCAGATAGAAACCGCGCCTTATCCCGGTTTTCCAACGGACTTGCAAGCGCCATTCGGAGTTTTAGCCACCCAGGCTCAAGGCGAAAGCCTGATTCGCGACCCGCTTTACGAAAACCGGCTGGGCTACATGGAAGAATTAAAAAAAATGGGGGCCCGGGCCATTGTGGTTGACCCCCATGCGGCGCGGGTTATCGGCCCGACCCCGCTTACCGGGCAGACCATCCACAGCCTTGATTTGCGCGCCGGGGCCACGCTGATTATTGCCGCCTTAATCGCCCAAGGTCAAAGCGTGATTGAAGAAGCGGAGATTATTGACCGCGGCTATGAAGCCATAGATGCGCGCTTGCGGGCTTTAGGGGCGGATATTAGGAGGGTAGAATGATAATTTTGTAAGGTGGTGGGTATATGGTATTATAATAACTGTTATATTGTTATATTGTTTTGGTACAATTTAGCAATATAACAATATAACAATTTTTTCCATGACTTTTCTCAAAAAATACCTTTCTTTATACGCAGTTATCATTATTGTTATAGCCGCTTTTGTGGGCGGTTTTTATGTTGGCAAAAGCCGCGATGATATTTTAGTGGTGGACGCCAAAGGCGAGCCGATTAAAAGCGGCGAAGTGAAGCTGGATAAATCCAAGGTAAAATCTTATTTGGGACGCAACGTTGATTTTGATTTGTATCTTCAGGTTTGGCAGATGCTGCAAGAGCGCTACGTGGACCAGCCGGTTTCCGCCACCAAGCTTTTTTACGGCTCGCTTGAGGGATTGGTCGCCGCTCTGGACGACCCGTATTCGGTTTTTTTGACGCCCCAGATTTCCCAGGAGTTCAATGAACAGCTTAATGGCCGTTTTGAGGGCATTGGAGCTGAAATTGGAATTAAAAATAAATCTCTGGCAATTATAGCTCCTTTATCGGATTCGCCGGCCGAGGCCGCCGGGTTGCGCTCGCGTGACAAGATTTTAGCCATTGATAAGGAGACTACTGACGGTTTGAGTTTGGATGAGGCCGTGAGCCGCATCCGCGGTCCCAAAGGAACAAACGTAGTTTTAACCATCAAGCGCGATGAAGCCGCCGAGCCATTTGAAGTTACAGTTACTCGCGATACCATCCACGTAAAAAGCGTCAGTTGGAAGATGGAAGACGGCAATATCGCCTATATTGAGCTGACTAATTTTAATCAGGACACCACTGATCTTTTTAAGCGGATTGCCCGGGAAGTGGTGGCGGCCAATCCGCAAGGCCTTATTCTGGATTTGCGCAACAACTCCGGCGGTTTTTTGCAAACCGCCATTGACGTGGCCTCGCTCTGGATTGACCGCAAGGTGGTTTTGAATGAACGCTCGCAAGTTGAGGGCGAGAAAAAGTATTTAAGCGAAGGTCAACCCTTGTTTGCTTCCATTCCAACAGTGGTTTTAGTTAACGGCGGCACGGCTTCATCTTCCGAGATTGTGGCCGGCGCGTTGCAGGATTACGGCTTGGCGCGCCTGGTTGGCGAAAAAACCTTTGGCAAAGGTTCGGTTCAGATGCTGGAAGATTTGTCAGACGGCTCCAGCGTAAAGTTCACAGTGGCCAAATGGTACACCCCGCATGACCGCTCCATTGACCATGACGGCATTATGCCGGATGAGGAGGTCAAACTGACGCCGGAGGATTACTCAAACGATAAAGACCCGCAATTAGATAGGGCGATGGAATATTTTAAAAACAAGTAGATCGGAATTACGGAATTTCAGTAGTTAAAATCGTCATCCTGAACGAAGTGAAGGATCTCGTGGATTACCGCTGGGATTCTTCGCTACGCTCAGAATGACGCGGTCTATTACTGAAATTCCGTAATTCCGAACCACTATTTATATGAAAGTAATTTTGATTAAGCAAGTAGCTAAATTAGGTAATCCAGGGGATGTTAAAGAAGTTTCTCCAGGCTATGCTCGGAATTTTTTATTATCAAAAGGATTAGCCCGCCAGGCCACGTCAGCTGCTCTAACTGAAGTGGCTCAAGAGAAGCAGAGAAAAGCGCGGCAAAAAGAGCAGCAAGCAGTCAAACGGCATAAATTGCATGATATTTTAGAAGGCCAAACCATTCTTATCCGGGCCACAGCCAATGAAGCTGGCCATCTGTTCGGCGGCATTGACCGAGCCGCAATTGCGGCGGCCATTGCCAAGCGCAAAAAGGTGGAGATTGATTCCAAGGGGCTGGAGCTGCCGCATCACTTAAAGACTTTGGGGAAGCATGAGGTTGTGTTAGAATTAGGCGGGGGAGAGCAAGTTACCTTTACGGTTGATGTTCAGAGGGAAGAATAGTTTCGAGTTACAAGTTTCAAGTTTCAAGATGTTATTTTTGATTGTCCGTCTTGTAACTTGAAACTCGTAACTTGTAACTTCTCCACATGTCCAAAACCAAATATATTTTCATCTCCGGCGGCGTTATGTCCTCGGTGGGCAAGGGCATTGCGGCCGCGTCTCTGGCCAAGATTCTGCAGAGCAAAGGTTATCGCGTCTGCCCGGTGAAATGCGAAAATTACCTTAATGTTGACGCCGGCACCATCCGCCCCACGGAACACGGCGAGGTTTTTGTCTGTGATGACGGCATTGAGACTGACCAGGACATGGGCACTTATGAGCGGTTTTTGGATGTGGCGCTTTCCCGCGACAATTTTATTACCATGGGCCAGGTTTATCAGGCCGTAATCGCGCGCGAGCGCTCTTTTGGCTATGAGGGCGAGGACGTGGAGGCTATTCCGCATCTCTGCGACGAAATCATTGACCGCGTTAAGGGCGCCGGGCAAAAGATGCACGCTGACGTGGTGGTGGTGGAGCTGGGCGGCACGGCCGGCGAATACCAGAACATTTTTTATTACGAGGCATCGCGCATCATGAAATTGCGCAATAAAGACAGCGTGCTTCACGTCCACGTCGGTTATCTGCCGACCCCGCCCACTGTTGGCGAGATGAAATCCAAACCAGTGCAGACTTCGGTGCACACGCTCAACTCCATGGGCATTCAGCCGGATTTTTTGGTGGCCCGGGCCGAGCGGCCCTTGGATAAAAAACGCAAGGAGCGGCTGGCTCTTTTTTGCAACATGGATGGCAAAGATATTATCTCCAATCCAGACGTTGATTCTGTGTATGACGTGGCTTTGACGTTTGAAGACCAGCAGTTCGCGGACCGGATACTCAAACGCTGGCGCTTAAAATCCAAGCCCCGCGATTTGGAAGACTGGACCAAGCTGGCGCAAACGGTTAAAACCGTTAAAGAGGAAGTGCCCATCGCTTTGGTGGGCAAATATTTTTCCACCGGCGATTACGTGCTCTCAGATGTCTATATTTCAGTGATTGAATCATTAAAGCACGCCGGCTGGCATCATAACATCAAACCGAAATTTCATTGGATTGATTCGGAAAAAATCGAGTCTGATGGAGCGGCTAAGTATCTTAAATCCTGTTCTGGAGTTGTGGTGCCGGGCGGATTTGGCAGCCGCGGCATTGAAGGCATAATTCAAGCTATCCAGTACAGCCGCGAGAACCAGATTCCGTATTTTGGCTTATGCTATGGCATGCAACTCGCTACCGTGGAAGCGGCCCGCAATCTGGCTGGTTTAAAAGGCGCTAATACCACTGAGGTCAATCCCAAAACCAAGCATCCGGTTATCCACATTATGCCGGAGCAGGAAAAGCGGCTTTTGGACCGCGATTACGGAGCCACCATGCGCTTGGGCGCTTGGCCGGCCAAACTGGTTAAAGGCTCAAAAGTTTATAAAGCTTACGGACATCCTGACATTTCCGAACGCCATCGGCATCGAAGTTTATAAAGCTTACGGACATCCTGACATTTCCGAACGCCATCGGCATCG
>MHKO01000019.1:28432-37155 GCA_001818435.1 Candidatus Komeilibacteria bacterium RIFCSPLOWO2_02_FULL_48_11 | reverse complement strand
AGTCTCCCACCTATTCTAAACACGAAAATCCGCATGCCAATACCAAGTTGTAGTAAAGCTTCACGGGGTCTTTTCGTCTAACCATGGGTAATGAGCATCTTCACTCATCTTGCAATTTCGCCAAGTCACTCGTTGAGACAGTTCTCAGATCGTTATGCCATTCGTGCACGTCGGAACTTACCCGACAAGGTATTTTGCTACCTTAGGACAGTTATAGTTACTGCCGGCGTTCATCCGCGCTTCGGTTCAAGGCTTGCACCTCTCCCCTTAACGTTCGGACACTGGCCAGGCATCAGCCCCTATACATCACCTTACGGTTTAGCAGGGACCTGTGTTTTTGATAAACAGTCGCCTGAGATCTTTAGCTGCGGCCCCCTTCGCTCCTTGCGGAGCTACGGAGGCAGGCCTTATTCCAAAGTTACGGCCGCTGTCTTGCCTAGTTCCTAAACGAGAGTTCTCTTGTTCGCCTTAGTCTACTCGACTTACTCACCTGTGTTGGTTTACGGTACGGTTTGTGCCTGTTTAACCCTAGAGGTTTTTCTTGACAGCTCGCGTCTCCGAATTGGATCCACCCAAAGGCTTCTCCTCTTCTTCCTAAGGACAGTCGGGTGCGTGGATTTGCCAACCGCACAACTGCCCTAGGGAAAAACGCCCCAATCCATGGGAACGTTCAGAAAGTTAAAACTGTTTCCCCCCATCGGAAACAGACACAAGGGCCGGAATATTAACCGGCTCTTCCATCGCCTACGCCTTTCGGCCTCGACTTAGGATCGCCTAACCCTGAGCCGATCATCGTTGCCCAGGAAACCTTGAATTTTCGGCGGGCTGGTTTTTCACCAGCCTTTTTGCTACTTATGCCAACATTCTCGCTTCCAGCAACTCCACGCCGCCTCACGGCGTACGCTTCAGCGCTGCTGAAATGCTCCTCTACCACGCCGCTGCTACGCATCGGCACGCTGATTTACGCGGATAACTACGCGGATTAACGCGGAAATTATCCGCGTCTATCTGCGTAAATATCTGCGCCTATCCGCGCGTCGGTGCGTAGCACCGACATTCGTATCTTCGGTGCATGGTTTAGCCCCGTTGAATTTTCGGCGCGAAAGGGCTGGACTAGTGAGCTATTACGCTTTCTTTAAAGGATGGCTGCTTCTAAGCCAACCTCCTAGTTGTGTAAGTCCTAACACCGCCTTTCCCACTTAACCATGACTTAGGGACCTTAGATTACGATCTGGGCTATTATCCCTTTTGACCAATGGAGCTTCGCCCCCACGGTCTGACTCTCTTGCTTAACGTGCCCGCCGAAGAGGCGGGAACCGCGGTATTCGGAGTTTGGTTAGGATGAGTAGGCTTACGCCACCTCATCCCATTCAGTGCTCTACCCCCGCGGGTATACAAGAGGCTAGTCCTAAAACTATTTCGAGGAGAACCAGCTATTGCCGAGTTCGATTGGAATTTCTCCCCTAGCCACAGGTCATCCCCCAGTGTTGTACGGCTGGTGGGTTCGGGCCTCCTCCACCTGTTACAGTGGACTCACCCTGCCCATGGCTAGCTCACCCGGCTTCGGGTCTCATGCCTGCTACCGCCCCGTCATAAGACGGGGCATGCGCCCGTTAAGACTTGGTTTCCCTGCGCTTTCACTCCAAAGGAGCTTAAGCAAGCAGTAGGCATGAACTCGTTGGCTCATTCTTCAATAGGAATACCGTCACCCCGCTTGCGCGGGACTCCGGCTCTTTGTAAGTAAACGGTTTCAGATACTATTTCATCCCCCTCACCGGGGTGCTTTTAACCTTTCCCTCACGGTACTGGTTCACTATCGATCACAAGAAGTATTTAGCTTTGGCACATAGTCGTGCCGGGTTCCCACAGGATTTCTCGAGTCCCGTGGTACTTGAGAGACACTGCCATAGAGCGCTAACCCCTTTCGCGTACAGGACTGTCACCTTCTTTGGTTCCGCTTTTCAGCGGATTCTACTAGGGAAGTTATGCTTGTATACTCTATCTAGCATTGGTGTGTGCATGCAAACGCAATATTCTCGCCACCCCCTATCAACATGTGGCCACACAGCCTTCCATCGTCCGCCCCCGCAAAGCGGGGAGAGACAAATCAGTTGATAAGGTTTTAGCTCCTCCCATTTCGCTCGCCACTACTCTGGGAATGGAGCACGAACCTTTTATGACGCATCAAAGCATTCATGCGTCATAAAAAAATCCGTGCGTATTATTTTCTTTTCCTCTGGCTACTAAGATGTTTCAGTTCGCCAGCTTACCTTCTCATGTCCTATGTATTCAGACATGGATATCTCGATCTTCAATCGAGATGGGTTTCCCCATTTGGATATTCCCGGGTCAAAGGTTGCTTGGGACCTCACCGAGACTTTTCGCACCCTGCAACGTCCTTCTTCGGCTTCTTGTGTCTAGGCATCCACCGTTTACACTTGAGTGTGTGCGCAACCGCTTAAATTGATTAAGCAGTCGCTTTACTTAATTTTAGATGCTCGTTTCCATTACTAATGTCGTAAATTGTTAAATTGCTTTCCTTGATATTCACAGAACAATCTTTTCTAAACTGTTCTCTGAATACCAATCTTCTTCTTTTTCTTTATTATCTGTATATCTGTACTTAATCTGTAATCTGTAGTATTTAAAAAATCCGCTCTCTTAGCGGATCTCCTAAAATTAGGCGATTTTAAAACAATCCTATCCGCTAAGATTTCTCCTTAATTAATGAAAAACTGGTCATATATTTGGATATTTGGGATCCAGCACTTTTTTTGCCCTTAAAAAAGGTGCTGGATTAACTTTTTCGGCTCCAAGTCTTAAATCTGTAAGGCATTATAAATGACATTAGCCAGACTGTCAAGTGTTAGATTTCCAGATGTTTTCAACAGTAAAAAAGAGGGCGCGGCAGGTGGACACAAGTGGCGGTTTTCTGGTATTTTGGTAATGTGAGCCGGAGTGGCGAAATTGGTATACGCGCTAGGTTTAGGACCTAGTGCCGCAAGGCGTGGAGGTTCGAGTCCTCTCTCCGGCATAGACATAGGATGGACGCGATTGACGTTCTGCTTGATGATTTAATGGGATCACTATGGAAAAACAAATTTTTATATACGAAAATAGTCCACAATGGAATATGCTTTTCGAAGACGGCAAACTACTTGCCACAAAAGGCGCGGATGAAATTTATTTAATAGAAGAACTTGCCGATAAAGATTCAGAAATCCTTTATGAAGCATACAAGAATGAAAAAATCCACGAGGTGAAAGACGGTGCTACTGATGAAAAAATTTTGGCCGTAATTTCAAAATTAGAAAAAGCGGGTGTCATCTATAAAAAAGACGCGAATATCGCGCTATTAAAGCTTGTTAATTTTTCTGTAAGCTGGATTGGAAATCCTAATCAAAAAATTCTTAATCTGCTTGAGCAATTTTCAAAAAATTCCAAGCAAATACATTTTGGTGCCGATGTGAATACTCCTGACATCTTAATTATGATTCGCACCTCCGCAAAACTCGCGGAGACAATGAAAGATTACGGAAAAATAAAATATCCTCATCTTTTTATGGATATTGCCTATGACCATACCCTCTCTTTGGGTCCGCTTGTTTTCCCAGGCGAAACCGCATGTCTTGGATGTTTTATTGGCAGAGTTACGCGAAGTTGGGGAGACGCGGAACCGCCAAAACTTCCTAATATTGGCAATAGCCAGGAGCTGGCAGCCTCATTGATTTTGGAACAAATCAGAGCGTTTCAAAAGGTTGGCAGTTGTCCGGAGCTTATTGAAAAAGTTTGGACATTTAATCTTGTTGATTTAACAACAAAAACAGACAACATTTTTCGTTTGCCATGGTGCCCGGTCTGCTACCCTGATAAGCCCCGGGAGGGACTGGGCTCTTTTGAGCTTCCTTGGAAGTTGAAAAATAATCAACTATAATATAGCTATGTTGCGACTTGTATCACAATTTGACAACGAAAGAATAAGAGCAAGTGTGGCAACACCAACATGCGGACCTTGTTGTTGTTGCTGTTGTTGCTGTATAGTAACCACCCTTACTTCCTCAATTATTACGTCAAGAAACTTAGGCAAGCTTGCCGAAGGGCAAACATCAAATCAAACTCCACCCCGGATTAAAACATCAAAGCTTCGGGCTCGTTTAGCTGGTTTTTTCCTTTTGCCGATTACTCTGGGTGTTGGGTTTCTGTCATTATTTTTAGAAAATGGGGCCATAAGTCTTTTCTTGACTCTTGCTATTTTTGGGGTTGGTTTACGCACATTTCATCATAAATATGGGCTTTCCAGTGAAACCGCTCTCTTAATTTTTTTCGCAACTGTTGTTGCGCTAGTCGGAGAGTTTTTTGCATGGTTATTTATATTATTAGAGGGCTAGGCGATGAGTCCTAAAAATGAATGACTCAAAAAACATTAAATCAATATATTTTAGAAAAAGCGACTGGCTTTAGATGCGGGATTACTCTGTCATATCAAAATGTAGAAACAAGCTTCTCTGATATTGAGGAGTTTTTTAATGTTTCTTTACCGGAAGATTCTGTTCAACCGTGGAAATCTGCCAGCGGGAGTATTAGCCGAGACCAAAACCGATCAATAGTGGGAGCCATAGCTGAAGCAATGGAAAGATATTCGGCTGCGGTGGTAAATTTTCCGATTAAAAAGCTGTCTGAACTGAAAAAAGAGAGTGTTATTCCCCATGATCAATTCTCGCTATTTTCTGATGAACAATATGCTAATCCAAAATTTCAATGGGAAAAAATTAATACGGAAGATGTTTATTTTGGAGAGGTGTTTTCTGCGCGCGAAAATAAAAAAGTATGGGTCCCCCAAGAACTGATTGGACTTGGGCCAAAATCAGAGAAATCCATTGTCCCTTCTACCTCAACTGGCCTGGCGGCGCATTTTGACAAATACTCCGGACTGCTGTTGGCAATCCAAGAACTTTTGGAAAGAGATGCTTTAACCGTATATTGGCTTAACTCTCTCGGCGGAAGGGAAATTAAACTCGACGAGAAATACTTGGAACCTATCGAGAGGAAATTCGGGCAAGTATTTTGTTTTGACATTACTCAAGAATGGAATCCGCACCCTGTCGTTATTATTTGCGGCATTCTCAAACAACGGAATAAAAAACGAATTTCCATGGGAGTAGCGTGCCGAGAAACTTATGAGCAAGCGATAGAAAAAGCGTATCTTGAATGGGCGCAGGGCGTAATCTTTGCGGGTTTTTATGATGTACACCACCCGGAGTTAGAACTTAGTAAGCCAGAGGAAGTGATTGATTTTGACAAGCATGCCGTCTACTACACACTTTATCCCCATTTATGGGGCAAAGTGCCTTTATTGAGAAAAAGGGTGGCCTATAAACAAAAACAAACAATTGAGCCCAAGCAACAAAATGTAAAGGCAGCTCTTGAATATTTATTGGATAAACTCAAAAAGATTGGGATTAGAATATATTACCGTGATTTAACTTTGTCTGATGTGCGAGAAGCTGGATTAACTGTGGTTAGGGCGCTGTCACCGGAACTTTCATTGATTCACGGAGATGAACGAGCTCCTTTTTTAGGAGGGAAAACGAGCAATGTAAAATGGCGATACCCTGATCTAGTCAGCCAGGCAGAGTTTCCAAACAAATATCCTCACCCACTTGGTTAATATGACAAACAATATAAAAAATGCGGAGCTATTCAGTTTATTTTGGGAGAATTCAAAAATAAATAAACGCACAATTTTAAAATTTGCGAAAAAACTCGACGAAGACGCTCGCACGGCGAGAAGCGTTTCCCAAATTTTTTATCCAACCGAGGATTTATTATTATCAAAACCAAAGGACAAAATAGCGCAACTGATGTCTGAACGGAAAAGCACAAGGGCGTTTACGAATTTTGCTTTCTCTGAAAAACAACTCGGATCGCTTTTTCACGCATTCAGACTCAAAGAAACAACAAGCAGATTACTGCCCTCTGCTGGCGGGAAATATCCTATCGAAGTTTATGCGTTTCTATTTAATGTTCAAGGCGGATTAAACAAGCAAATTACTTATTATAATCCCGATAGCCATTCTCTTTCTATAGTGGCAAAATGCCCTGATTGGGATGAGGTAAAAGAATCGTTTGGCTTAAAACTCAAGGGACAGCCCGCAGTATTTTTTATTTTTATCGCTATACCTGAAAGAACTATAGATAAGTATGGGGAACGCGGCGGAAGATTTATCTTGACGGAAGCTGGGCATTATGCGCAAAATCTCGCCCTCCGGTTGGCATTAGAAAAATTAGGCGGCGTCATATCCGGCGCTCTGTATGACGATGAGATTAAAAAGCTGCTCAATTTGCAAAACACAAACGCGCTCGTGACTTTGGGATTTGCGTGTGGTAATTTTAAACAGTAATCGCTATAAAAAATCCGTCCAACCAAGCGAGAGCGAAGCGTGTAATTACATCGCCAAAAAACTATGCCCAATAACATTGAAGTTGAACTGCGCGGGCCATTGACCAGAGAACAATTCGTTGCTTTGGAGGATATTCTCAAAAAAGACGGCCAATTTAAAACCGTTAAAAAACGCATTCTGCTCGATTATTCCACTTATCTGCCGGAAGAAGGCATAGCCAGCCGGAACCGCGACATCCGGTTGCGCGTCACCAACAACATACCTGAGATAATCGTCAAACTCGGCAAATGGGGCGGGGAAGAGCATCGGCAAGAACTCTCGGTTGCGACCAAGCCCGGCGAATTCGATAAATTGGTGCGAATATTCGCGGCTTTGGGATTTAAACGCGCCACGCTGTGCATTCGGAAAAGCCAGGTTTATGATTATAAAGGAATAGAATTCGCCTTGGTTGAAGTACCAAGGCACAGTTTTTATTTTGAAGCCGAAAAAATGGCCGCCCCTGGCGCTGACGAGGAAAAGATAAAACAAGAAATAAGAAATGTCTGCTTGGAGTTGGGTTTGAATCTGTTCGACGACCAAAGATTTTTCGCTTACATTGACGCCTTAAACCAAGAAGCCAATGAGGTTTTTGATTTTGCCAATTACCAAGAGGATTATTTTAAAAATCGTTTTAACCTTAAATAAATTGTGAGACAAAATAAAAACCAAAAAATAAATCTCAAAAAAATATTTACTCTCGCCATCTTTCTGGGAGGATTTTTTGTTTGGCCAAATTTTGTCCAAGCAACGACAGGGGACGTGATCATCAACGAGATTGCGTGGATGGGCACGACCGCATTGGCCTCAGATGAATGGCTTGAACTTTTTAATACTACCAGCCAAACAATTGATCTGACTGGCTGGGGACTTTTTGAAGCTGGAGGCGACACATTGATAATCAGTTTAGCCGGACAAATTTCATCCCAAGGATATTACTTGATTGAGCGGAGCGATGATGACACTGTTTTTGATATTTTAGCAGATGCCAAAGGTCCTTTTAGCGGCAACGGCTTATCTAATAACGGCGAGTATTTAATTTTGAAAAATGCCGCTGGAGAAACCATTGATTCGATTAATGCTCCTTCTGGTTGGCCCGCCGGAAGCGCTAGTACTCAAGCTAGTATGGAAAGAAAGCCGGATGGCACATGGCAAGATAACGATGGCATAACTATAAATGGTCATGATGCCAAAAATAATCCCATTATAGGTACACCTAGAGCCGCTAATAGCTCCGCAACCACAGAACCCACTCCCCCGCCAAGCGAACCAGCCGCGACTCCCCCGCCTTCGACTCCCAGCGCTCCTGCGGCAACAACACCAGCACCGACCGCCACGGCTGTTATTAAAATAAATGAAGTCTATCCTAATCCAAAAGAAGACGAACAGGAATTCATAGAGCTTTGCAATAAAGGCGAAAGTAGCGCTTCCTTGTCCAGTTGGAAACTGGCTGATACCAAAAAAGTAATCAACCTGCCGGAAGTTATTCTTGTCAGCCGCGAATGCAAATCTTTTGACGCGAAGACGACAAAAATCACGCTCAATAATTCCAACGAGACTATCTATCTTTATAATCCCTCCGGCGAAGTGGCGGACAAGCTCGCTTACGCTTCCTCCTCCAAAGGCCAAAGCTTATCCTGGGATGAAGCGCAGAATAAATTTCTCTGGAGCGCCAAGCCAACGCCCGGCCGCTCGAATGAAATCAGTAAAATCAACGAGCCGCCTCTAGCGCGCATAACTTTTGATTACAATCCAGCGGCTCCCAATGAGGAAATAATAATTTCAGCCGAAGAATCGTCTGACCCGGATGACGACCTACTGCAATTCTCGTGGCAAATCGGCGAAAGCTTCCAAGCCGCGGGAATGCGATTCAATTATCGTTTCAGTTCATTGGGCTCGCATCTTGTTAAATTAACAGCTAGCGACGGCCAGCACGCGACAATGGCCACTTCCAGTATTGATATCCTGCCAGCCGAAGAAATACTTTCCAAGCGCAGCGCGGCCAAAGCGCCCGCCGCAACAACCAACAAAACAGCTAGCACAACTCCAACAATTATAACTGCTAAAAAACAAACAGCGTCCAGCAGTAAAACCACCTCAACTATACAACCCAGTTCCTCCGACCCTCACTCCGCTTTCGCTGAAGCTACGGCGGACGAGCCCACCCTCTCCGACAATTTAATTGATGTTGATCTGGCCAATATCCGCGAACTGGAACTGGGCTCTTTTGTCCGGGTCCAGGGCACAGTAGCGGTAGAGCCGGGCGTGCTGGCTAAAACCTATTTC
>MHKO01000019.1:25898-28419 GCA_001818435.1 Candidatus Komeilibacteria bacterium RIFCSPLOWO2_02_FULL_48_11 | reverse complement strand
GGCTCCCCGGGTATTCAAGTCTATTTTTCCAAAAAAGACTGGCCAAAAATGGCTCTGGGCGATGTTGTCGGCATCCTGGGCGAGCTGACTGAAACCGGCGGCGAACTGCGGCTAAAAGTGGCGGCTAAACAAGACATTGTCCCGCTCTATAAATCACAGCCCCCAACCCCGACTGAAGCTGAAACCGGTGAAATTGGGGAAGAACTTGAGGGCGCGCTCATAAAAGCGAGCGGCGAGCTCACAGAGAAAACAGGCACCAGCTGGATCATAGACGACGGCTCCGGAGAAACTAAAATAACTTTTCAGACAACTGCCAAAATTAAAAAACCGACTGTCAAAGCCGGGGAATGGGTGGAGATTATTGGTTTAGTCGGCGAGACCAAAAGCGGCTATCGCGTCCTGCCAAGATATTCAAGCGACGTCCGTGTGCTGGCAGAAGAAGAAGCCACGGAGAAAACCGGAACTGTTTTAGGAAAAGCAACAACCAACAGCGACGCCTTGGCGCGCTTCCGCATTCCAGCCAACAACGAACCGCAGACGATTTTAAAATATCTGCTTATTACCTCAATTGCGTTGATTGTTTTATTGGCTGGACTACTAATTAAATTTCGGATTGAGACCAAAAAACGACTGGCGGAAATGCAAAAATAAAGGCGATACGAAAGTCATACTAAAGCATACGAAAAATGCGAAATCCAAAAAATGTCACTCCGAGCGTAGCAAGAGGCGACGTTTATAATTTTCGTATCTTTCGTATGCTTTAGTATTAATTTAGTATCGCTACACGATTTTATGCAGATTAACAAACTCGCGCAGGGCGTCCGACTGCAAAGCAAACCGGGCCAGCTGGTCGGTGATGATAATCAGCATCGGCGCCACGATAAGCATTAAAACAGTCAGCAAGAGCTTTTGAGAAATGCGGTACCCGGAGCGCCAAATGAGCGGCAATAGGAAAATGGAGTAAAACGAAACCAAAAAAGGAATCACCACCGCGATTTCAAACAATATCCCCCACAAAGCGAATTCCAAGCCCAGCATGTCCGCCGAGCTCATGAGCGTGGCCAAGGCGAACTTGGCCGCGTTCCAGATGTTGCCGAAAAAGAAAAAGCACAAAAACACGGCTGTGATTAAAAAGTGGGTGGTCAGCACCGTTTGCCAGCGGGTTTGAAAATAGAATTTCCAGATTGATTCTTTTTTCTCGGACATAGAATAATAATAAAAAAATTATTTAATCACGTTGGAGATTTGCCGGGCAATGTCCAGGGCTTCGTTGGCGTCAGCGCGGCTGTATGATTCCGCCGGAATCGCCGGGTCGGGCAAAGCGTCCGGATAACGAGATGAGAGGTAATAGCGATCCAATTTTTGGCCCATAGGAACGAGCGCGATAAACTTTTTATCCAGACTGCCCGCTTCTTTCAACAACTCGCCCACAGAATGAATATTAATAAACCGTTGTCCTTGACCAATCAAGTAACTCTTAAGAAATTTTTGCGCCGCTTGTTCCGCAAAAAAGCACCCATAAGCAAAACTGTTGTCCGCCGAGCACCGCTCGGCTTGTTGCAAATCGTATTCCGCCTGCTTGCGCCAACGGTTAGCTTGCGCTTGACTGTCTTTCATAGGGGATAAAGCACGCGGCTTGAAGAAAGCGCGTTAATGATGAAAGGATTTTCATTTTTTTGCATCAGTTCAAATTCTTGGGGCGTATATACAAAAACATCCGCGGGCAGAGGCAAAAACGGCAAGCTGGCCTGGCGCGCCACAAAGCTCTTGTCCATTTCTTTAATGACAATCAAATCCGTGTCGCTGTAACTATCCACCTGGCCTCGAGCTTGGGAACCGAAAAGAATGATTTTCTTGATTGGGCCGTATTCAGTTACAAGTTTTTCTACTGCTTCCTTAAGCTCTGCATGTTCAGTTTCTTTGTAAGCTGTCTTTAACATACTTATATTCTACCACAAAATCACTAAAAGGCAAAATTCGCATGCAAAAAAACAGGCACCCTTCCTCCTTAGGGTGCCCTGATTGAGTCTGCGAGTTGAGCGCACTCAGCCCTTCGTCAGCGCTTGGTGTGCCTTGATCTCCTCTTCCACAGCCTGCACCGCGCTCTTGGGCCACAGCCCGAGCTCGCCGAACGCGAACGTGATGTCTAACAAGTTGTACGCGACAACAAGCCGCTCAAACCCGAGCCTCTTGAGCCGTTCCACGGCGCCCTGCTGGCGATCCACGAAAATGAACCACCCCATCTGCTTGACAGGGTACCCCTGCTGGGCGAGCTTCTCGGCGGTCTCTATCTTAGAGTCGCCATTGGTGGCCACGTTGTCCACCCCCCAATAGGTATGGCGCACCGGGTCGGGTTCGCCATTCACCCAGCTGGGGTGATCGCCGTGTGTCTTGAGCGCCTCCCGCATCACGCGGTGGCAGATGACTGAACCCTCGACTCCTCCGCACATGACCAGTTGCCAACTGGCCATGGCCGCGCACTGGGCAAGCGCCGTTCCTGCGGTCGGGATGCCGATGAGAC
>MHKO01000019.1:24065-25890 GCA_001818435.1 Candidatus Komeilibacteria bacterium RIFCSPLOWO2_02_FULL_48_11 | reverse complement strand
CAATGCAATTGCCCGCGAGCCACTCCAAATCCGGATGATCAGTGAGATCCTCGCGGCCGTACACATAGACATTGGACATGATTCCGGACTTCAGTTTGAACGGCTTGTCCCGGTGCGCCAGAAACCGATACTCGGCCATGCGCCAGAGTATCTCGATGTCGAGAGCACTGAAGAACCTACCAGAGGGAACACGTATCACGATACGCCTCCTATCTCCTGGAGCGCCTTGGCGATTTCGGCCTCGATGGCATCGAACGCCGCTGCCGGGTTCTCGGCCTTGGTCACGGCCGAACCGAGAACCAGCCGGTCTGCTCCGTTTTTGATGGCCGCCGCCGGCGTGTCAAACCGCACCTGCTGGCCCGCTACCTGACCGGCAAGCCGGATACCTGGAGTAGTCCGAGTCACGCCCTTGAGCTCGGGCCGCTTGGAGAGCAGGTTGACCTCGTTCGGCGAGCACACGAGGTTGCCTAAACCCGCGAGCTTGGCAAGTCGCGCCCGGTATAGCACAGCTGCCTTGGCGGGTTGGCCGCTCAAGAGGTGCGTCTCTTCCTCAGAAAGCGAGGTGAGCACGGTGATGGCATACACCTCGGCTGGGCCGTTCTCCAAGGCCGCCATCATCATCTCCACCCCACCCGCCGCGTGCACGGTCAGGATGTCGCCACCCGCGTCCCGCACTGCCTTTGCGCGGTCCGCAACGGTATCCGGCGTATCGTGCAGCTTCAGGTCCACCCACACGCGCTGGGCGCCTTCCTTTTTGAGCACCTCCACCACGCCGGGACCCTCGGTGTCCCAGAGGCTGTGAATCTTGAACGCATACGTTCGCGCGCCGACGCGGGACGTGAGCTGGACGCATGCAAACTTCGACATGCGGTCCAGCGCGACATTGATACGACTGTCTGCTCCCATAGTGCTTTCCTCCTTAAAATTGTCAGCGAACAACGCTACCCAGCCCTCCTTGAGTCGGGTTTCTGATTACTGCCTCCACCCTACAATAATCACCTAAAAAAGGCAAGGCAGAATATGGCTCAAACCCTTAAGGCTAATTGGCTCAATTCCACCATTTGAGCCATATCCAGCCCTAGGTATGAGCCAAAGGTTGAGCCAATAAAAAACCGAGTGGAGCCTCCATGTCCACTCGGATGGGCGATCTTGCAGGTAAAGGTTCTATTGTTTTTTCACTTGCCAGGCCAAGGTCTGACCGGCCAGATAAGGCCGCACGCCGTGGTATTCAGTCGGTACGACCCATGGCTCGCGCACCAATACCAGCATCCCGCCATTCAAGGGTAGTCCGTAGAAATCGGCGCCTAAGTGAGCCACAAAATCCTCCAACCGGTCCAGGGCGCGATGGCGTTCAAATATCTCGACCAGGCGCGGCATGACTACCGGCGCAGTGAACACGCCGGCGCAACCCTCGGCGCATTCTTTGGCTCCGACCGGATGCGGCGCTGAATCAGACCCGAAAAAGAACTGCGGACTTCCGCTCAAGGCCGCACCAAGGATCGCTTGGCGATCCTCTGGCCGCTTGGCAATGGGCTTGCAAAAATTGTGCGGCTTGATCTTATCGCCCACCACATCATCAAGCGTCAGCTCCAGATGGTGGAGAGTGATAGTCGCGGCTACTGTATACGGCAGGCTCAAAACCGCGCTCACTGCTTCTTGGGTGGTGATATGCTCAAGCACGATTTTAAGCCGCGGGAAGTCATGAACCAACTGCGTCAGGGTGTTGAGAAAAACAACTTCTCGATCCAAACAAAAGTGTCCCGGGGCTTCGCCATGCAAGAGCAAAAGCATGCCGCATCTTTCCATGGCCTGAAACACTTGATAC
>MHKO01000019.1:0-24056 GCA_001818435.1 Candidatus Komeilibacteria bacterium RIFCSPLOWO2_02_FULL_48_11 | reverse complement strand
ATATTCTCAAGCGAGATGCCGTCCTCGGAATGCGTGGTTACGCCCTCGGGGTAGAGCTTGGCCGCCCGCACCCCAGTTTCCCACGCGCCCTTGATCATAGCCACAGTAGTTGTTGGATACAACTTGGTGGTCATGATCGGGGTAAAATCCATACCCCGCGTGGCCGCCTCAATCTTCTGGCGGTAAGCCAGAGCATCAGCCGCTGTCCTGATCGGTGGGTGTAAAGTGTTGGGCATGACCGTGGCCCGGGCGAACTGAGCAGCAGTCAAACGCGCCATGTGGGGCATAAGCTCGCCCTCACGCAGATGCACGTGCCAGTCATCTGGCCGACGAATCGTGATTGTGTCCATCAACACTCCTCCTCTTTCTCTGTAAAATACCGATTTACTGCATGAATGATCCTCTGCACGCGCCAAGGACGGAGTGTAGCCACAGTGCCCAGCTCCACGGCGTTGACGCCTCGGTTCTCAAAAAGCCAGAGCGCGTCGCGCGCTCTGAAGATGCCGCCGCAAGCGCTGATGGGCGTGGTTTGGTCGATCTGCCGGTACTGCCAAAGCCACTCGCAGAGAACCGGAAAAAGAGGCGGTCCAGAAAGTCCTCCACCGCCATACTTTGCAAGCGGCGATTTAGCGGGATCGGCTGTGCCGAACAAACCAACCCAGTCGATTCTCTCCGGCAGTCTGCCGAACTTGACCGTGTTACCCACGCAGAGCGCGTCGCACTGCGGGTGACTGGCAATGTTGGCCGCGTCTTGCGGGTCAGCCTCCACGCTGATTTTGATTACCAGCGGAATACCGAGAACCGCGGCAATGTCCAGGGCTGAGTGCGCTTCTGGAATCAATTCCCTTGGATCGAGCCCGACGTTCGGGCAAGAGATGTTTGTCTGTAGCCCGAACTTGGCGCAAAACCGCCACATTTCCAACTGTAGCAAGACAACGAAAGTACTAAGTTCGGCCAGCCGTTCCTCGCAAGTCGGGGCCACCGACATGAACGAAATGAAAAACGGTTTTGTGCGCTGCTGCCACAAATTACGGGCTAAAAGCGCGCTCGCGCCCGGGCCTGAGAGCCCAACCGCGTTCAGGGTAATGGCTCGCCAAAAATCGAACCAGATGCAGTCCGGGAACCAATCAACCGGCTGCAAGGTCACTGGGTCAAGCCGCATGTTGCCCAGTCCTCTCTCGGGCTCCATGCGCGCTTCCATGGTTGTGGTCTTGGCCACGAACGTGGAGCCGTTCCAACCGCCGAATAAATCAACCAGCCGCGTTTGCTTCCAGCCATCACCAAAAAAATTTCTGGCGCCGGAGGCGTTCAACGCGTGCCTAAAATCAATGCCGCGCAATTTCATCTTGCCCTCCCTGTTGTATAATAAATTGTCAGAGGGCAATCAAGCCGCCCCCCCCTATGACCTGTTTTAAAACTGCTTTTACCTTAATCTAACCCAAGCGCAAAAGCAAGCCCAATACTAAAATAATGCAAAAAACCCCGATGTTTTTCAGGGTCTTTTGCGTGGTGCCCGGGGCGAGACTCGAACTCGCAAGCCTTGCGGCGCAACATTTTAAGTGTTGTGCGTATACCATTTCGCCACCCGGGCAGACACCAAAACTGTATCGCAAATAACACAAACAATCAAGGCAAACAAAAAATAGCCCGCGAATCTTATAGGCTATCTTTTGGAGTGAGCCGACAAAGACCGTTTGAGCTAAAATTATGCGCGAGACCGTTCTCTTTGTTCTCGAATTATGCCATGCGCAATATACTGTTTTATGAGTGACTGATAAGGCACGTTTAATTCGTTCGCCTGTTCTTTTACTCGGAAAAGTATGTGCTCTGGAATACGAATAGATACTGAGCGCGTGGTCGGTTTTAGATTGGGAAAAGAAACAGGTTTAAAATCTTCAGGCTCCAAATACTCCGACAAATCGATCTTGGACCAAAAATCACGCTCCTCATCCTCATTTCTAAATTTTGGCAGTTTAAGAGGCTTTTTCATAAATAGTCTTCTCCTTTTTATTAATGTTGCGAGCCGAAATAACGCGCACGCGATTGTGTCTTATGGTAAAAACTATGACAACTAAACGACTCAGTTTCGTTTGCCCGAACAAAAGAAACCGCTGCTCATTTTCGGAATGCCGCACATCTTCAATAATTTTCTTTTGTTGGTCAAAGAAAGGCTCTTCGCACTCCTTATCGGCTATCTTGTGTTTTATCCAGTTTTTGTCAGAATTACCCTTGTCCCATTCAAAGGTTATTGGTTTTGGCAAAATTACCATGTTTATAGTGTATATACTATCTTACACAATGTCAAGAGCCATCCCGCTCCAAAACAGAGCCCGCAACAATGGACTCTGTTTTGGAGCGGGCGAGCGGAATTGAACCGCCGTATCGTGCTTGGCAAGCACGCGTACTAACCGTTGTACTACGCCCGCGTAAAATTTATACTATCAAATTAGAGTATTTTGTAAAGGCAGTTTCAAGTTATCTGGCACTTCTAAAACCTTCTCTCTACTTGTTTCTCCTCTAATAATCTTGATATTAGAATGAGCCACGCCCCATTCTTCCGCCAAAAAATCAATCAAGGCCTTATTAGCCTTGCCCTCAACCGGCGGCGCCGTCACATGAACACGCAAAATGTCGCCGTTCCAACCAATAATCTTGTTCTCCCGAGCGCGCGGGGTGACCTTGATTTTAATTTGCATATATTCCTTGCGTAGAGACGGCCCCGTTGGGGCGTCTCGTTAAACGACAAAAACCAGAGACGCCGCATCGCGGCCGTCTCTACAAATTTACCCCCGCATTTTCTTTAACAGTGCAATGTCTTTCTTCATTCCCGCCTGAGTCGGCGTTTCCACGATCATGTCAATCTTTTTTAATTTGGGATGACGGGCCAGGGCGCGAAAACATTCAAGGCCGATTTTGCCGCGGCCCAGATGCTCGTGCCGGTCTTTTTTTTCTCCCAAAGGAATCATAGAGTCATTGGCATGAATGACGCCCAATCTTTTCAAACCAATAACCTTGTCAAAAGCCTTAAGCGTGGCCTCAACCGACTTCTTGTCTCGGATATCATAACCTGACGCGAAGATGTGGGCGGTGTCAAGACAGACTCCGATTACGTTTTTTTTGCCCAATGTTTTTTCCGCCAGCTTGATTATTTCAGCCATCTCTTCAAACGTGTCGCCGATTATCTCGCCCGACCCGGCTGAAAGCTCCAGCAACAATTTAGACTGGCCTCTATAACCTTTCAGCACTTTAGTAATTCCTTCGGCTGTTATTTTAATAGCCTGCTCCGAAGTTGTGTCTTTAGCGCTGCCAAGATGCGTCATGATTGCTTTTACTCCCAACGCTGACGCCCGTTCCAACTCATCGCAGATAACGGCAATAGAGCCATAGCGGATGCGGTTATTTTCCGAAGCGAAATTTATGTAGTACGGCGCATGGATATAGGCCGCCGCTTGCTTGTGTTTTTTGCATTCAGCCTGAAAGACTCGCCCTACTTCCGGCGTTATGGCTGCAGCCTTGCCCCCGCGCGGGGAGCGGGAAAACATTTGAAAAACCTCGCACCCTAAGAGAGCCGCATTTTGAGGCGCGTTCGGTATTCCGCCGGCAATGGAAACATGAGCGCCAAACTTCATATACCGTTAGTTTAGCGCCTTTTTATCTTGTCGGCCAATATCTCAAATATCTTTCGGCTCGTCAATACGGCCCGGACATACTCGCGGTAGCCATCGCTGGAGAACTGCTTAGCCATTTCCGGATTCTGGCCAGACATCTTTTTAGAAATCTCAATCTCCTTCTCAACCTCGCTCTCCTCAATTTTTACATCTTCCTTCTTGTCAAAAGCGCGCACTATCAAGCTCAAGCGCAGCCGGTGCTCGGCGCGCGGCCGGAACTCCTTTGCCAGTTCTTTTTTGGTCTTTTTGATTGACTGCAGATAATCTTCAAACTTGCCGCCGCGCTCCGCCGCGCTGTGCTCCAGCTCGTGGAGCATCTTCTCCGTCTCTTCGGCAATCATGGGCTCTGGCAATGCGCCGACTTTGGATATTTTTAGCAGCTCCTCCATGCAAGCCATTTCAAAACGCTCTTTTTCAACAGCTTCTTTTTCCTGCCGCAACTTTGCAATTATTTTCTCCGCCTCTTGGGAATCAACTGTCACGGGCTTTGACTCAACTTGAATTTTAGCAACATCACCCAGTTCAACTTGAGGCAATAAATTCACTATTGCTTTATAGGTCAGGCCAAATGGCGGTACCATTTTTTGAACGGAAATATCCGGCCGGCCGGTTGTTTCCAGTTTTCTCTCAATTATGATTGGCGGCAAAGTGCGCCTGATAATGGCGTCAAGGGCTTCCTCGTAAATTTTGGCTTCCCCGCCGGCGTGGCGGCAAACCAGGTCATAAGGCGCCTTGCCCGGACGAAACCCGGGAATGGATGAATGCTCGGCCAAATGCTTGGCCGCTTTTTGCAAATCCGCCTCAATGTCAGGCCGGTCGAGCTCAATGATGAATTCAATAACTGATTCTGATGGTTTGTTTTCTGTTATCTTCATAAATATTCATGCAAGCGCGGCCGGCGGCCGCAAAGCTTTCCAATCTCAACCATCATTTTATCAGTCAGCTCATAGAGCAATCGGCGCGTGATTGGAGTTTGATAATAATCGGAAAAATCAATTGGCTCTCCAAAAATAATGGTGGCGGTATGGCGCGCCAAAAAAAAATTCTTGAAAACATCCCAAGTGGTAACAATGTTCGGCCCGCGATAGCCAACCGGAATAATCGGGCAACGGGCCCAAAGGGCCAAACGAACAGTGCCGGTTTTGCCCAAAACCAAAGCTCGGGTGTCAAAGTTGCGCACGCCCTCGGGAAAAGTGGCGACAATGCCCCCGGCTCGCAAAATGGCCAAGGTTCGCTTCAGCACCGCTGCCGGATCTCGCCAGTCAATCAATAGCGCCCCCAAAACACGGGCCGTCAATTTTGACCACCACTTGGCGGACCAAAAATCATCCCGGCCAATAAACCACAGCCGCTTGTTGCCTTTTTGCAAAATTATGTTGCCAATCAGCCACTCATCCGGCACGCTCACGTGATTAGCGGCTAAAATATATGGTCCGGTTTTGGGAATGTTATCTAAGCCCTCAACTCGCTTAAGAAATAACTTATTAACCAGCGGCGCCGTCAAGCGAGCGATGGGATGCAAGGTAAAAGACATACTGCTTGCCTTAGGCCAAAAAACCGACAATCAACAAAGCCACGATGTTTAATATCTTAATCATGGGGTTAATGGCCGGGCCGGCCGTATCTTTATAAGGGTCGCCGACCGTGTCGCCGGTTACGGCCGCGGCATGGGCCGGACTGCCTTTACCGCCGTACAAACCGGCTTCAATCAGCTTCTTGGCATTATCCCAGGCTCCGCCGCCAGCAGTCATGGAAATAGCAATGAATAATCCGGTAACAATACTGCCAACCAGCAGGCCGCCCAAAGCAATCGGGCCAAGCAGATAACCGACAATAATCGGGGCTAGCACTGGAATCAAAGCTGGCACGAACATTTGCTTGATGGCATCTTTGGTAACAATGTCCACGCAAGTTCCGTAGTCAGGCTTGGCCGTGCCTTCCATAATGCCCTTGATATCACGGAACTGGCGCCGCACTTCTTCCACCACTTTGCCGGCAGTCTTGCCCACCGCGTCCATGACAATGGAAGCAAAATAATAAGGCAACAAGCCGCCGATGAACAAGCCGATAATCACCGATTGGTCGTTCAAGCGGAAAAGAATCTCCCGGCCCATGTTGACGAATTCCTGGGAATAGGCCGCGAACAAAACCAGGGCCGCCAACCCGGCCGAGCCAATGGCATAGCCTTTAGTCACGGCCTTGGTGGTGTTGCCAACAGCGTCCAACTTGTCAGTGACTTCGCGCACTTCTTTGGGCAGATTGGACATTTCAGCAATGCCGCCGGCGTTATCCGTAATCGGGCCATAAGCGTCAATGGTCACGATAATGCCGGCCAAAGAAAGCATGGACACCGTGGCAATGGCCACCCCGTAAATGTCAGCTAAAGCATAAGCTCCCCAAATGCCAGCGGCGATGGTAATGACCGGCCAAGCAGTGGCGCGCAAGGAAACCGACAAGCCGGCAATGATGTTGGTGCCATGGCCTTTGGTGGAAGCCTCGGCAATCTGTTTGACTGGCGCGTATTTGCTGGAAGTGTAATATTCGGTAAAAATAACCAAAAACACGGTAACGCCCAAGCCCACTAAAGCGGCGTAAAAAAGATTTATGGGCAGATACAAGCCGTTGCCAATCATTAATTTTTGGGTGACAAAATAAAATCCCAGCGCCGCCAAAATTCCGGCCGCGGCCAAGCCTTTATAGAGCGCGGCCATAATGTTTTCTTTTTTGCCCAGACGGATGAAAAACGTGCCTAAAATGGAAGCAATAATGGAGATGCCGCCCAAAACCAAAGGATAAATCAAAGAATTGCTAAAATCCGGAAACACCAAAGAACCCAGCAGCATGGCCGCCACCACGGTCACGGCATAAGTTTCAAACAGGTCCGCGGCCATGCCCGCGGTGTCGCCGACGTTGTCGCCGACGTTGTCCGCAATCACGGCCGGGTTGCGCGGGTCATCTTCAGGAATATTCTTTTCCACCTTGCCAACCAAATCCGCGCCCACGTCCGCGGCTTTGGTAAAAATTCCGCCGCCTAATCTGGCAAAAATGGAAATCAAACTGCCGCCTAAGCCCAAGCCAATCAAGGCGTGAATGTCATGAGTTAAGGCGTAAAAGCCGGTAACGCCCAAAAGTCCCAAACCCACCACCAACAGGCCGGTCACGGCCCCGCCGCGCACCGCCACGGTTAAAGCTTTTTTTAATCCTTTGCTGGCCGCGTGCGCCGTGCGCACGTTGGCCCGCACGGCCACGTTCATGCCCACAAAACCGGTGATTGAGGAAAGAATCGCCCCCACCAAAAAGCCCCAAGCCACGTTCCAGCCCAAGCCAAAACCAATGGCAAAAAAAACTATAATAGCGACAATGGCTATGGTTTTAAACTGGCGGTTGAGATAAGCCTTGGAGCCCTTTTGAATGGCTCCAGCGATTTCTTGCATCTTCTCATTGCCGGCCGAACGGCCCAATACCCAGGCGATGAGAATAACGCCGTAGATAATAGCCGCAACTGACGCGGCCAGAGCGAAGATGATGGGAGTGGACATAGAAAATAAGTGGTTAGGAATTTAAGAATTTAGGAATTTAGGTGGTTTTTTACACGTCATTCCGACCGACCCGCCGTACTCGGCGGGGAGTGGAGGCCAGCCAGAGGCTGGTCAGCCTTTGGCCGAAATCTCGCGGGCAACCGATGAGATCCATCGACTCGGCGAGTACGCCTCGCTCGGGATGACGGCTATTATTGCCTAAATTCTTAAATTCCTGAATTCTTATCCACCCCTCCAGTTGTAATTACCTAGGCTGGCGCGTCGGTTATCTCCGGCACCGGTATCACTGCCTCTTCCTTCGGCTCTTCCTTGACTTCTTCAACTGCCGCGGCTTCTTCCGCCTTCACCTCTCCCCCGGCCTGCTTAATATTTATCTTCCAGCCGGTTAAAGCCGAAGCCAAGCGCACGTTCTGGCCTTGTTTGCCAATGGCCAATGACAGCTGGTCTTCAATCACAAAAGCCTCGGCTTCGCGAGTATTTTCTTTGAGCGCGACATCAACCACTTTGGCCGGCGACAAAGCGCTTTTAATAAACTGCTTTTCGTCCTCTTCCCACTGAATGATGTCAATTTTCTCGCCCCCCAGCTCATTGATGACAAACTGCACGCGACTGCCGCGCTGGCCCACGCACGAACCCACCGGGTCCACGTTTTCCGCCTTGGTGGCCACCGCGATTTTAGTGCGCGAACCAGGTTCGCGGGCAATGGCTTTAATCTCCACCACATTGTCGCTGATTTCCGGAACTTCCATGGCAAACAACTGCCGCACCAATTCGCGGTCAGCCCGGGAAACCAAAACTTCAGGCCCGCGGCTGGAGGTGCTGACTGATTTGATGTAAAAGCGCATCTGGGTTCCTGGGGCGTAGCGCTCGCTGCGCACTTGTTCCGAAGGCGGCAACACGGCCGTGGCCTGGCCAATGTCCACCAAAACAGTGCTGCCCTCAATGCGCTGGATAGAGCCGTTAACCATGGCGCCTTCTTTGTCTTTGTACTCTTTAAAGATAACGTCGCGCTCGGCTTCGCGCAAACGCTGGATAATAACCTGCTTGGCTGTTTGCGCGGCCATGCGGCCGAATTCACCGGCCACCGGCAGTTCAGTGATGATTTCCTCGCCTAATTGCGCGTCCGGCTTTATCTTTTGGGCTTCGGAAATCATAATCTCGGTTTTAGGATTAAACCGCTTCTCTTCGTCCTCCGCTAAAGCTTCGGACGACAAGTCCTCGACGTTTCTTATATCTGGCGTTGAATCTTTGGGAACGCCAACCTTTCCTCCTTCCCCCTCTTTCTCTCCTTCAACCACCATTACTGCCTTGTCTTTTTTTTCTTCCTCTCTTGGCCCCTTGTTTGTTCCGTCTTGTAACTTGCCAGCCAGGGGCTGGTCAGCCTTTGGCTGATAACTCATATCTCTTAACTCCTCTTCGGTCGGCAGTTCCTGATCTTCCACCACAGTTTTCACGTCAAAAACCCGCATCTGCATGTTAGATGGGTTGAATTCAACTTTCAGATTTTGCAACTTATTCCCAAAATCCTTGCGATAAGCCGCGGCCAAAGCCTGCTCAATGGTAGCCAGCACTGATTCCACCGAAATGTGCTTTTCCTCGCAAATCGCTTTAATGGCTTGCAATACCTCCTTGGACATAAATAAATCTTATTGTTTAAAAAAAGCTAGTCTACTAAACGTAAACTAGCCTATCATTAGGATAGCACAACCTTTTCTGGATGGCAAACCCAACATTTAAAACATCACTACTTTATTCCGCAGCGCTTCTTTATAGACATAATATCTTCTCAGTAATAGATAGACAGGCCACTTGGCAACAAAAATTTTAAAATCCCTTTTTCCGTGCTTGAGGTACCTGATAAATAATAACGGAATAAGAAGCGGGGCGATTAATAGATGCAGATAGTCTCGCGGGCAGACGACCAAGCCGAACTTTACCGGCGGACCGAAGGTTAAATAGTATTTTTGATATTTTTTCTTTAAAACCGGCCAGACTGACGCGTTCCTGGCTGATTTTAAAAGCGACTTGGCGGTCCAATTCATGGCCTGATGATAAACTGTTGCGCCCAAAGAACGATTAAACAAAAAACCTTGGCTGGCGGCCCGAATCGCCATTTCTGAATCTTCGTTATTGTATTTAAAAAAAGCGTGGTCAAAGCCGCCGCAAGCGACAAAAACTTTTTTATGATAGGCAATGTTGGCCCCCATCGGCCATTGGGCGTTTAAATTAGAAACCAGGCGCTCGGGAAAATATCCTTTGTAGTTTTTATTGACGTAAAAAACCTGCCCCATGACAAATCCGGTCCGCTCGTCAGCAAAGCCTTTTGACAATTCCGCGAGCCAATTTTTGTCCACCCGGCAGTCATCATCCGTAAAAGCGATAATATCATGGGAAGAATGTTTGATGCCGGTATTTCTGGCCGCGCTTAAACCCTGATTGCGTTCCTGGTGGATTATTTTAATCTTGCCGGTATTCAAGGCGTCTAAAAAATTTTTTGTGCCATCTGTTGAGCCGTCATTGACAATGATAATTTCGTACTCTGGAAAATCCATCTCCAGCAAAGAAGCAACGCACTTTTTCAAATAATCCAATCTGTTAAACGTGCAGACCACAATTGAAAATTTGTCCGCTTTCATAATTGGCAAAAATATTTTCAATAATGTCAGCCGCCCTAAATTTACCCCTTTTTACCTAAAAACACAAACCAAAAACGACCCACCTTCTGCGTCCATCCGTGTTGCTATCCGCGTTAATCCGCGCTATCAAAACATCGGTGGCGGCGGGGGCGGCAAATCTGAATAATCTTTTTTAGGTTCAGTTGTGCTTGGCGGCAAGCCAGATCCTTCATCTTCGCGGAACAGGCCCGCCACCTTCTCGCCCAGCTTATCGCGCCGCTCCTGCACGTACCAAACAACCATGGAAAGCAGCAAGAATGCTAAAATGGTTATGCCAACTATCAATGAGTTGTTGAATTTAAAACCATTCTCGGTTTTATCAGTCGTTTCCCGAACCACGGCCCCAGGAGAAACTTCTTTTACTTCGCCTTGAATTGGTTCAAACTCTGGCGCCTGGGTGATTTTCTTCTCCGGCTCATTGTTGGATTCAATTTTGCCCTGACTGTCATCAGCCACTGGCTCAACCGGCGCTACCGCGTCAGGAATAACTGGCTTTTCCGGAGATTTCAGTTCCTGGCGCATGGTTAATTTCTGGGCTTCATCTTTATTCTCGGGTTTATTATCAGAAACTTTAACCAACGGAGTGGCTGGCTCGGCAACTGAAACGTCTTTTTTAGGTTCTGGCGCGCTTGAAGCCTTGGCCTCCCCCACTGGCCAGAAAATCTGGTCATGATTGGAAAGCTTGCCTTTGTCCGAGGCAAAAGCCTCAATCAAATGCTTGCCTAAAGACAGCCTCTCCTTTGGCTGCCAGGCAAAACTGGTAATTTTAGTAGTACTCGGCTTTGGAGTAAAGATGGTTTGCAACTTGCCATCAATAATTATGCCCACCTCCAGCCCGTTTTGGATATTGCCAATAATAAACGGCCGCTCAATGCCGGAATCAGCGTTGACTACTGGCCGCCGTAAAGTCGGAATCGACGTTGGGGACTTGATTACAATCATTAAAGCGTTGGATTCAGCGCTTACTTTGCCTTTCTTGTCTTTGGTTATGGCAGTTACCGCGTGCTCACCAAGCGAAAGTTTGGAAAGATTTACGCCAAAAGTGGCATTTCCAGAACTGTGACTCCGCGTTTTTACTGTTTGCTTATACTCCTTGCCATCTACCAGTATTATAACCAGTAAGTTGTTTTTAACCAATCCGCCTACCCAAGCTTTGTCTTGGCCCAAGATAGCGCCATCAGCTGGACGCAACAAAGTCGGGGCCGGCAAGGGTAGAACCGCAGCCGAGGCTGGAGCCATACTGCCAAAAGCCGCCAGCAATGCAAAAAACGCGGCTAAAAACCAAGCCGATAATCTTGTTTTTGATAATAAATCAGCAAAAATGGCCATAGGTGCTTTGAATTTAGACTAAAGGAGGCAAGCAGCCAAAATACTTATGCCTCTTTTCATCCAGCACCTTTCATTAAATCCCAGTCTGGGATTTAATGAAAGGTGCTGGAAAAAAGGTATAAGGTCAGGGCTGCTTGCCTCCTTCTTTGTGCCTATGGTCAATTAAAAGAGCGAAAACGAAAAGAGCGACTAGATTTATTGTATCTTGTTTTCTAGTTAAAACAACCCGTGCCTGTGCACAAAGCTGTGAACATCTTATGGAAAACCCAAAAAAGAAGCTTACCAGCGCCTGATATCGGATACAGCCGAGTGGTGCCTAATAACCAACTGGCGCGATGCTGATTTATAAATTATAGCCAAAACATCAATTCTATAATCGTTTATTGGATTTTGGCTTAGATAAGAGAAAATCGCTTTACGCAAATTAGCCAGTTTCTTTTGGCTTACTGACTGCTCCGGCGCCCCGCGAGCCTCGCTGGTTCTGGTTTTTACCTCCACAAAAACCACTACTCCGCGGTCTTCAGCCACAATGTCTATCTCGCCAAAGCGGCAAGTATAGTGCCTTTGCCTAATTTTATACCCTTTTTTCTGGAGATACCAACAGGCCAAGTCTTCTCCTTTATTTCCAAGAACATTTTTGCTTACATTAGCCATTTTATGGCAGATATTGTTTTCTACTGGTTTCCAGAGCCAAACGTTTCCGGCGATCAGGCACTATTTTTAACCAGTAGCGCAGCACAAAAACAAGCCAAAATGCGCTAATTAAAGCCCAAATTAGAAGCAGGATGGGGGCGCTTAGATACTGGGCATTTACCTGGCGAAAAGTCCAAAGAACAATGCCAACCCAGCCCATGGTCCAAACCAGGGTAAAAAACCTCTTTAAAACCTTTTTAGTGAAAATGTCCTTATTTTTCGCGACTTTAAAGCGGAGCCAAAGAGTTACTAGCAAGCCCAGCCCCAGCAACCCCAAAAAAAACCAGGCCAAATTGGAAGTAAAAGGCCCAAGATTTCTTTGAAAAAGGTAGTCTGGTGAAAAAAGATTCATTACCTGCATAAAAACTCCCATTAGCTCTGGAAAAGCAGGCCAAAATGATGGCTGCCAGCATTAATGTCTTTTTGAAACACAAATCCGGCTGAATTGGCCAGGGCTTTTATTTTACCTAAATCCAGCCGGTTCGCAACTGGCGGGCCCAAAGCAGTGTCCCCGGGCAGCCAATCAACTACCAATAAAGAACCTCCGGGCTTCATCATCCGCCTAGCTTCGGTAAAAACAGCTAACTTGTTTTTTGCCTGAAAAAGCGTATTAACGATAAAAACCATGTCTAAAGAATGGGGTGGAATTTTAGCGGCCCCGACTGTTTCAATATCAGACCAGATAATTTCAATTCCGACAATATTTTGAAGCCGAGCTTCTTTTTTTACCTGCTCCAAAACGCTTTTTTGCACGTCAACCGCGTACACTTTGCCGCGGCTGCCAGTGATTCTGGCGGCCAGCAAGGCAAAATAACCAGAGCCGCAACCAAAATCCGCCACCTGCATGCCGGGCTGCAACCCGATTTGCGACAAGATGGCTTCGGGCTTGATGAATTGTGAGTCTATTTCGACCATAACAACATTATACACCAATTTTTACAACTTGTCCGCCTTTGGCGGAATAAAAAACGCCCTTCTTTTTCTTAAGAAAGACGTTCTAAACTTGTTACGCCGCAACAAGCGGCTGGATTGTCCATCTCATTCCATTTTTCACCGCCTCAACAACCTTGCTTTTGTTTCTGACATTGGCGACAAGTGACCGGCTCTGTTCATTAAATAAATTTCTCGCTCATAATTATCTATACGCTTTGTCTCTTGGGTCTAAATACTCTATTTTTATTTTGTTAATTACATAATCTATCCTATAGAATATTCTCATTTTGCCAACACGAAATTTACAAAACTCACCATATTCTCCTTTTAGCGATTCGTGATTAACAAATTCAAAATTATCCAAAAACCAATCCAGCTTATCAATGATTCTCCTTCTGGTTGCCGGATCTAATTTGGATAATTCGTATTCCGCCTTAGGCGAAAATTCAATCTCCCACGCGCCCATACGGCTTTAACAATATTTTCTTTTTATTTCTGAAAACGGAATGCCTTTTTCAGAAGAATCCCGCGCTTGTTGCAATCTCATTTTTGCTCTGTCGCTCAATTCCAATCCAAAATCCGGATCTTCTAAAACTTCCGAAACAGTTTGTATAATAAACGGCCTGAGCTCTTTGACTGATATGTATTCTTTTGTTTGTGGCATTGCTGTGGTGTGCATATGCCACTATCATACCGCAACTAAGTTGTTTGATCAATTTACGCAACTTGCCCCCGCCAAAGGCGGGCAGTCGCCTGTGGCGGAATAAAAAACGCCTCCCAATATTTCTCGAGAGGCGGTTTTAAATTGAATCTATAAAATACATTTTTCTTGTAAAATTTTTACGTAGCCGTTTCTCTGCAATGGACAGTTTATTAAATCGCGGAACTGTCCCTCGTCCACGTATAGTTGCTGCCGAATTAACGAACTTATCTTTCCTTTTAAGTCGCCTCGCGTGTGAGAAACTCTGGTAAAAACCTTCGTCTTCTGGCCGTTATAATAAAAGAAAGCTAGTGTGTCTCTGCCTTCTCGTGTCTTCATTTCCAGCTTGCGAATAATAGTCATGACATCCCTTTGTTTTATCTGCATGTTATTTTTCTTCTAGCATCTCTTGCATAAAACTCCAGAGAGGAAGCGCGCTCTTGTGCAAATTTTTTTTCTCGTCTTTTAGATTATAATATAAGTCCGTAATAGACCGCACAAAATCACGCTTGGCGCCGTATTCTGTGTCTGCGTAGCCGAACACGTTCAAATCCATAGACGACATAACCACAGTGCCATCCTCATCTGTTTCAAGGTTGACATAGAGAGGCTGTTTAAGCCGCAACTCATCGGATTCAAAATTTTGCAACACCACAACTCTGGGCAGGCACGCCGAGAGAGCGGCAAATTGCGTGCCCCAGACTGCTGTCTTGGAAGCACGCCATGCCTGTAGTTGTCGTGTTCTGGTTTTAGTTGGCATAGATAGCGTTTATTGTAGCAAAAAAACGCGAAAAATCAAAGTCTTCAAAAAAGAAAACGTCCTCCGCAATCTGCGCAAAGGGCGTTTTATTTAAAACAGTTAAGGCTCCTATGACCACCTCACTCTCTGGTTGTAACGAACCGCGAAACTCCGCCTACCTCTATCAAATGCTTTTTTAAAATACTGCTCCGCAACTTTGCGGGCAAAGTGACTGGGGAGACCCAAGCGATCGGCCTCCTCAACCAAGAATTCGGCAAACACGGATACCTGTTCTTGAAAATCAAGCAATTGTTTAGGTGATCTTTGCTTGATGAATTTTTCCAAAGACTTAACAGGATCAAATGCCATCTTGAATGCCTCCTCATTGGTTTCTAGTTTGTCTTTTGTCTGGCTGATATTGTCAAAACCCCAAAGATCGGAGCGCAGCGTTTAAGTTCTCAAGATGCAACTTACAAAAACCAAAATTCCTTTTATTGCCCTTTACGTCAGTTCCAGGCCATGGATTGGCAAGCATTCTCTCCAAGGCCGAAATTTCATCCTCCCTTCCGTCTTTCAGTTCCCATAAGCAATGAAGGGCTATTAATCTCCCCTCGTCTTCTGTTACCTCGATACCAACGCCTTTCAGTCGTTCTTTGTTCCATTCAACCTTGTCCAAGCTACCTGCTTCTACTCGTCCTTCCCAAAAAATAAGTACTTTATACTCCTTAACTGAAAACGATTTTCCACTAGGATGAGTGCTAAAACAAAAACTAGCATCAACATCGTCCTTGTTTGTAAAAAATTCATCCACTTCAATCACCCGCGCCCTAATTCTTTCACAAACCGCGTCATTGACTTCCTTGGCTCGCACCAATAAATCTTTAGTAATAACGGCACCCTCCTTTCTTGTTTCTCGCGCCAGTTTTTGACCATATCTCTAAAGAAATTGACAACTTCGTCAACATGGGCTGGCGACAATATCGCCACGGGCAACAGTCCCTCGCGCGATTTTTCGCCAGCCATCAATTGGAATTCCTGGCCAGCCTGTTGGCAATGCAACAAGACCGTAATAAATTCCGGAATATCATCCGGGCTAATCGTGAAAGTGGCACAAAGATTGTCGCGCGTGCAAGCTATAACCACACCGTCTTTCTCGACGCTACAAGAAACCTGCCACACAGGAAATCGAAAATGACGGTCACCACTATAGCCCACCACTACGTCCTCGTATACTGTCTGCGATTTTTTCTGAAAATCTTCCCTCGAATCTTTTTCTGCCATTGCTTCCTCCTTTTTGTTGTAAAGAAACAGTTTTAGATTTTTGTCAAAAATGACGCACAAAATAATCATTTAGATATCGTCTTTATACAAGAAATAATTTACTGTGTCAAGAAATATGTGGAAAAAATTTGACACAAATTTAAAGGTACGCTATAGTACTCGCATGATTATATTCATAGACGAATCCGGCATTCACAAACACATAGACCACTCTTCGTTTGCGCTGGTGTATGTGACTGTCCAAAATAAAGAAACACTGGAGAATTCGGTGGAAAAGATCGAGCGCAATCACGGCGTAAAAGAATTTCATTGGGTTGACTTGCCTTGGAAATTACGCGCGGACTTCATTAAAGAAGCAGCCAGACTGCCTTTTGCGGCTAAAGTCGCTATTTTTAAAAATCCCATTTCTCGGCCTGAAGCGCTGGAATGGGCACTGCGGCATACGCTAGTGGAGAAAAATTTCCGCGCCATATACATTGATGGTCAAGAACCCAAGTGGATAGAACGAAGATTAAAGAAAATCTTGCGCGACCGCGGTCTGACGATTAAAAAACTTAAAACCGTGCGCAGCGGCTCTTCTCCGGGCATACGGCTGGCTGATGCTTTGGCTGGATTAAGTCGAGCATATTTTGACAATCCTGACGGAAAAGCCAAGCCTCTTTGGGAAATAATGCGCAAAAAAATAACCGCCCAATTACTGGGCGGCCAGACAGACGGGTAAGTCTCTTAAAAAGAGAACCTTTCCTAACGGGAAATGTCCCCGTTGCCTCGTTGTAAATCAATTGTAGCACAATAAAAAAATATGTCAAGCTGGTCGCTATGATTACACAGCAACAACTAGCTAACCTCGGATTCGCGGAAAAAGAAGCCAGGGTGTACTTGGCGCTCTTGGAACTGGGGCCCGCGACCGCAACCCAAATCGCCAGAAAAGCAAAAATCAACCGCACTACTGCCTACGACATTTTAGGCAGTTTGGCGGCTGACAAACTCATTAATTTACTCGGGGAAACAAAAATACAGCGCTATGCCGCGGAGAGCCCCAAGAAAGTCATTAATTTTTTGGAAAATAAAATAAAACAAGCTCAAGAGAATCTGTGCCAGGCGCATGCGCTCATTCCGCAATTGCTTTCGGTGTATAACACCAAAGAAAAGCCGCGGGTGCGGTACTACGAGGGTGGCGAGGGAGTGCGCGAAGCGTTTGAGGACACGTTGACATCAAAAGAAACTATCCGCGTGTACGCGGTTGGGGAAGACATGTTCAAGGCTTTGTCCGAAGCGTACTTCCGCGGCTACTTCAAACGCCGGGTCGCAAAAAACATTGCCACCCGCGTGATTGCGCCAGACACGCCAGAGAGTCGCGCGGTCGTGAAAAATGACGCGCAAGAAATGCGCACCAGCATTTTGGTGCCGGCTGATAAATTCTATTTTTCAACCGAGACCAATATCTATGACAATAAAATCATGATTGCGTCCTGGCGCGAAAAGTTCGCGGTTGTCATTGAGAGCAAGGAAATTGCCGAGGGGTACAAAAAAACGTTTGAATTGGCATGGGAGGGCGCCAAACAGCTCGCGGTTTGGACATCGGTTACAGCTGGCGTTGACGCCAAAATCGCAATCGTGTAATATAAAAATAAGAATTTCTTATTTTCTTATTTTTATAGTATGACCACAACAACATTCACCAGAGCAACGTCCCGCGGGCAGGTTACTTTGCCAAAAGCATGGCGGGATAAATTCAAAACAAACCAGTACATTATGAAAGCTGGCGATTTTAAAGTTGAATTCATTCCTGTTGACGAAGAGGAGTTAGAATGGCTCCATGGAGAAACAATTTTTAATGCTGACAGAGATAATAATGGAAAAGGTATAGAAGCGGGTGAATTTATTAAAATCCTAAAATCAATTGACGGCAATAGACAAAATTCAAAAGCTTCTCTCAAAAATTCCAAAAAAAGATAGACAACGAATTATAGAAACCATTGAATTAATATTATCTCGCCGCTGGGGTGCTCTTGATGTCAAAAAATTATCCGGTTTTAATGAATGGCGCGCTAGGGTCGGCGACTTTAGGATCAAGTTTTATATGCAAAAAGACGGAAAGGTTACAATATAGATATCACACTATAAACCCGCACTAAAACCAAGAAGTGAATACTGGAATTTCGTTGCGTTTAGATATTCCGTAAATGCGTCTGTTGCGGCATCAATATTTTTAATAAACGCATTGTGAGTAACGGCTGATCGTCCGTTTTTCCAGACATGCTCTTGAAGATTTTCTTCAGGTGAATATCTAGAAAAATAGACGGTGGCAATGTTTTTGTCTTTTTTAATGAATTCTTGGATAACTGACCCCGATGCCAGTATCCTGTCTTCCATAGCATGCTCCGTCCTGATCTTGACGTTCAGAAACCCGTAGGCGCTCCGGTTCTTTCTGGTGTTTGATATGGCAATCTTGGGATATTCGTTCTTCGGAAGCCATATTTTCTGAAAATCAGAACGGCTATTGCCTCACCAGAGACATTGCCCAACCATGATTATTGCCTGCGCCCGCTTCACTTCATCCGCCTTTTTGCTGGTTTTAATCGCTTCGCGCAGTTCCTTTATTTGTTTTTGTTTTAGTTTTTGACATCGCTCCATAAAATTATCCTAGCATGTCTAGTGCAATTTCATAGTGTGATGTCTATAGTATACACTAAATGGCGAAGATTGTTTACGTAGGGTGTGCAGGGTGGCAATAATTTTGTATACTGCAACTATACAATTATGCATACTGCTATGGAACAGATAGAAAACCGCACCCCTAAAATAGACAAACAAACCGAGCAGGCAGCTGCGCCAGAAATAGCGCAAACTCCCGAGCGCAGGGCTGTCGAGTGGGAACCGAACAGCGAACAAGAGCGAGTCGGGCTGCATATTTATTGTTCAGCTCTTGCAGGAGTCTGGCGCGGAAGCGTACTTTGTGGGCGGCTATGGGCGCGACCTCCTGATGTCGCAGCTGCCAGAACAGTACCCGGACATGCGGTTTAACCCGAATGATATTGATATTGCGACAAGCCTGCCGTACCAGGACGCGCGGGCTGTGCTGGAGCAAGGCGGGTATGCCGCGTTCAAAGAAACTGGTGAAAATTTTAAGGTGCTGAACGTCATTATTGCAATAGGCGGCAAACACGCTGAATTCGAAATAGCAACGTTCCGGACAGAATCTGACTACGGTAAAAACCGAAAACCCATGAACGTGCGGGAAACCCGCGACATCCGCGAAGATGTTGCGCGCCGCGATTTTACCATTGGCGCGCTCTACTTTGACCCGGTGCAAGAAAAGATTCTTGACTATGTGGGCGGCATGAAAGACATTGAGGAGCGTGTGCTGCGAACGGTAAACGATCCATATGAGCGGCTGGTCGCAGAAGACCCGATGCGCATGCTCCGGTACGTCCGGTTTCGGGCAACGTACAACATGAAGTTCGACCGCGGCGCGCAGTCAGTCATGCGGGAGCACGGCGCGGTCTTGGCAGACCGCGATAGGATTTCGCCGGAGCGCGTGAAAGAGGAGTTCGACAAAATCCTCAAGCTCCCGCGCGCCGCGTTCGCTATTGCGGATATGGCGCGCTTGGGATTGCTTGAACATACCGTGCCTGAGGTGTATGCGCTCATCGAAACCGAGCACGCTCCGCAAAACGCAAAATCAGAAATGCACCGAGAAGGAAGCGCATACCAACACACGCTCGAAACCATGCGCGCAATTGCGCGGCCGGAGTTTGTGGCGCAAGCGCGCGAAAAACTCAATCTCGATGGCGCGCTCTCAAACAGCGAGGTGGTTGAACAATTCTACAAAAAGTACGGGGTCGTATGGCAGTGGGCAAACCTGCTGCACGATGCAGGCAAAGCAGAAACGCAAGAGCCGGCGCGCGATGCTTTGGGCGCAACCGCGCGCCACCGCTTCTATGGGCACGAGCAACGGTCGCGCGAACTGCTCAACGCGGTCGCGCGCAGGCTTAGGTTTTCAAACCAAGAAAAACAGGATGTTGCTTTCCTGGTGGAAAACCACATGAGCGCGCACAACATTGGCTCCAGAGGAAACCATAAATTGCGCAAGAGCACAAAAGCCGAACTCTTCCGCAACGAGCAGGCAGAAGCGCTCTTGTTCTTGAGCCTTGCTGATGATATTGGGAATTTTACCGAAGGCAAGAGCGCGCAGGATGCGGTTGAGCGGTTCAGCCGGGCATGGAAAGAGTTGCAAGGCTTCAGGGAGCAGGAAAAAGCGCGCGAGCGGCAGGGCGCTGCTGACCGGCAAATAAGCAACGCTATCGTGGAAGCCTTCTTTGGCGGCGAACAAACAGCGCCCAAGAAAGGCAGCCCGATTATCGGGCTGGTGAAAGAGCATGTCCGCACCCTACTCGACGAAGGAGAGCTCGCGCCGGGCGACGTTGAGCGCGCCATTGCCGATGCGAAACAACGGCTTGATGATGATGATATTGATTACCTGCGCTTTCCGGGCGACATGGAAAAATTTAAGCAAAAAGTTTCGCAAATATTCGCAAACTAAACATACAAAAAGCAACGGCACTGTGAGATACCGTTGCTTTTTGTATATACCATAACTTCACTTATACCCTCCTGCGAGCAGAAAAGCATGAGTGAAGGCAGATTTTTAAAAAATCTGCCAAGTTTGAAGTTTCGGCACGCGCGTTTCCGTGCCTGCTTCTTGCGCCCGAACATGGTAATCACCCCCTTTCGCAGGGCACTGCCTAAAAGTGCCCCCAGTAATGCTCCTTTCGAGCGCGCCAATTGCCCACGCGCTCAAGCCGAGCTTCGCTCAATTTCTCGAACGGCACGTCATGCCCCAAATAATACAGTGCCCCATCTGCGCCAACCCCGGCGTAGAAGTTGCACGTGGCATTGTGCCCGACTCGCCAGAAACGGATGCCTTGAACCATAATGGGCTCATCCGGCTGGCCCGCCTGGCGGTACTGCATATTCCACTGCTTCACGCGCTCCTCGACAGAAATAGGCATGCATATCTCCTTTTTTTAGGGTGACTGATAAAAATCAGGTTGTGGGCTTGTGAAAAACTGTCTGTGTTTCAAAAACTTTCAGAGCCGCCCCGTCCTGGCTCTTCCACAGATTTTCCCACGTGCCCACCCAGGTATACCACCCGAACTTCCCGAAGAGGTCCCCGTCATCCAGAGGCTCCTCATCTTGCCCGAACGCATCTTGTTTGAAAATAGATGCCCCAGGCTCAACCATGTTAATCAGTTCACCTGCCGTCAGCAAAGGATCTACTCGTAGTTCCTTTGTGACGAGGATGTCATCCATCGGATCCTGACTCACTTCCTTGAGGTCAAAATCTAAGTATGACTGGCAGACCTGCACAAAAATCGTCAACATTGGACTGCTCCTTTCCTGTACATTTCAGACAACCTGATCAAGGCTGATGTAGCTCCTGCCAACATAAACACAACAGGAACCCGCCAGCCCGACACGGACAACTCAAAGAACAATTTCACTTTTCTCTGGACTCATCAAAAATAAATCCAAGGAAAAGTGCGCTCGCGCGGAAAACAATCTCCGCTTGGCCTACTCTGCCAACCAATTTTCTCCCAAAAACCGCACCGCCATATCATCCGCGGCCTAATTTGGGTTTTGTGCCCGCTGCACAGGCCTGGGCACAAAATAAAAACTTGTTAGTAGAAGCCAAACTTTTGGTAACGGAGTGTTTGGCCAGCTCGTCTCCGAAAAAAAGAAAAGATCAATTTGCGCCGCAGGCAGGGCACGGGTCTTCCGGCCGCAGACTGGCAGGCCGGACCGCGCCGCAACACGGCAGGAAAGCCGAGAGCGGCTTCCGAGCCGGCTTAATCGCGGGCTTGGCCGAAAAATTCGGCTTGGGCTGGTGGCACCGCGGACAAGTGCCGTCCTCATCTAGCCACGCCCCGCATGTGGCGCATTCCGAATTATTTCGGCGCGCTCGCTCCTGCGCCGTCCGCACATCCACTTCTCGCTCCCACGGCTCTCGCGCCATAATCATCCACCTCCTTGAGAAAAAATTTATTTTACTAGCAACGCCCCGCCAGTCCAGGGGGCGCCGAAAGGGACTGAATTTTATTCCTTTCTCTTCTTGAAATCTCTCCTCGCGCACAAAAAGAGAAGAAATAATATCCAACGTTCCCAAAACCGATGCCACACACCGGCTTTGGGAACGGGGCGAACTGTGCATGGTTCTCCCCATGGACAAGATTTGAGGCTCGCGCGCAAGCCTGCCGCCTCTGGTCGGGCGTTACTCGGTAAAAGCGCCTTTCGCAGCTACGAAAGGGAACAGCAACTTCACACCCCTTCCTTGCTGTACCGCAGCCTTCCCATTCTTCGGGCTGGCTCTGCGCGGCGCAACTGCGCTACAATGAACATTTTGCTCCCCGCAACGCGCTACAGAACAAGTAGCGCGCTCTGGGAAGCCAAACATAGCAGAAAGCCATGTTTAGCAAGTGTTTGCCGTTTCATGGCAAACCTCCTTTTTTAAGTATGCAAGTTGTGGTTCAAAGGACACGTCCATGTGTCCTTGGGGCTATTTTGAGCTGTCCGTGGCATGCTCGCGCGGAGAACTCGCTTGGTCCAGGACGCTCCTTAGCCCACAGCGCCCTGCCAGAACAGCCTGGCTTCTCTACCGATGAAATCGGCTTGGTTTGCCGTTCATCGGGGTCGGAATAATCCTCCGACGCTCGAAGCACATCTGGCACCAGTCAGCCCGGCTAAAGAACCCGGCCTGCCGGAGCAGCTCATTGGCTGCCCGGGCCAAGTCTTTGCGGGACATGCTGGTTCTGGCCATTCAATCACCTCCTTTCGGAGTTTTTTGTGATTATGTGCCGAAATTTTCCTGCATTCAGTATAAAGGGGATATAAAAGGATTGCTCTAACCCCGAAACATATAGTTATTTAAGGGGGTGAGTTGCCCCTTTATACTGGCTACAGGAAAACTTTTTAAAAAACGTTTTTGGTTCGCAAGAAAAGCATCATAGCACATCCGCAAAATTTGTCAAGCTCCTCTAAATAACTAAATCGCAGTAGAGCTAAATTTAGGCTAAAATTAGCTTAAAATTTGCATTAAAAATATGTTTATCTTCACTGACAATTATAATAAACAGATCAGCTGATAAAAAGTTTGCACAGAGAGCTAATGTTTTATGTTTATATGCGCTAACAATTTTAGAAATCAAAAAAGAGTGATTTTGAATGTTTTATTGGTATTTTATTGTGTCTTTTGCGAAGTTTATGGAGGATTTGTTAATAGGACTTGACAAATTATTTTAGTCATGCTACTATGCTTGTCTGTGAAGTTCTTTTTATTTGCATTCTCAAAAATTGTTTTTAGGCGAACAGGTGGCGCCTAAAAGCAACTATAAACCCACAAAACCACCTAAACATTCGGAGGGTTTGATGATGTTCGAAGTGAAAGCTGCCCGCGGAATAGGGTATGCGAAACACCCGCTTCCGCCGGCAGCAAGGATGGCGCGCGCAAGAAAAAGAAAAGCCCTCCGCAAGCCACGAGGAGGGCAAAATGGGCGACGACTAACATCACCCGAGCTGGGGAGCTTTCACAGAGTGTGTAAGCTCCCCTGTTTTTATTCGGCTCCTTTCCATGCAAGCTTAAACAGTGTCTTAAATGTACCTGCTATATCCTTATCCTCTATGGTGACTACTCCCACGTTTTTACCTTTTAAAAACTTAGATACTTTCACGATATCCCCATAAATAGAAATATCTCCATTAATAGGAAACTCTTTCACATCTATTTTGCGCCGCTCTGTGGTAGTTCCTATGGCCGGACGCTCTAAATCTGATTGTGAAGTATAAATCGCTTTCGTCTTTAGTCCTCGTTTTTTCTTGTCTTTTGCGAACTGCGCAGTTTCTTCTTCGGTAAAAATTTCTTTAATTTTATCATAGTCGTAGAATACAAATACCTCATCATTCTTGAGCTTCAACATCTCGCTTCGAATAAGTTCCGGTCCTTCGCGGCCATCGTGGTACCGCACAATAGGCTTGCCTTCTGACCGATTGTGGATTGAGCGCAGTTCCGGAAGGATATCATTAAACGTGCGCTCGCTTGCGCGCACTTCCTCTTCTTTCTTTTTGAGCAAAACTTGAAGCTGGCTCGGGTTCTCTGCCGCATACTTTGCCACCTTGTCTTCCTCAATCTCGCTCACCAGCCCGAGCCCCATGAGCTGCTTGAGCACAAAATATGCGGTCGCGCGGTTAATGCCCGCTTTCTTGCTCACCTCCTGGGCCGTGGCGCTGCCCAGCTCGAGCGCTGCCAGATACACGCGCGCCTCTTTGTCAGATAAACCTAAGTATTGTAATTCTTTTTCGAGTGCCATAAAAAAATTTTAGTGGTTGTGCTTTTATTATACAACAATTTATACAAATAAAAAACATTACGAATTGCCCCGCCCAGAATGTAACCTGCTATGATGTCATTGCCCCATCGCTGATGTAACCTCTTAGAAAAGG
>MHKO01000018.1:5848-13837 GCA_001818435.1 Candidatus Komeilibacteria bacterium RIFCSPLOWO2_02_FULL_48_11 | reverse complement strand
AAATTGGAAATTGGAATTTCTGCGATTGGTTCCGGTTCGCTGGCTATGACAGGTTCGTGAACAATGACAGGTTGGGGCGCTGGCGCGGCCATGGGCTCTGACAACACTTGTTTCTCGCCATGAGTTTTAATATACTCCTCCACCCATTCCAAGGTGGTGTACCATTTACCGGCTTTCTTTTTGCCTTGAAGTTTGCCTTGTCTGATGCGCAAGGAAAGATAAGCCGCGCTGTAGGGTGTATGTTTTTCGATGTCGGAGGTAGAGAGAAGCTGACTATTAGAAATTTCGGAATTACGGAATTTCGGTAATTCGGTAGAAACAGTTTGAATTGGTATAATTGGTTCTGAAATTCCGAAATTCTGTAATTCCGAATCACTGATTAGTGCGGGTTTTGGTTCGCTGGCCATGGCTGGAGCTGGCGCGGCTGGCTGTGGTAACGGCTCGGGTTTTAATTCTTCTGTCTTGCAACTTGTAACTTGTAACTCTGAACTCGCCTGCCCGCGGACCGACTCTATTTTTTCATCGAGCCACATCAAATAATCATCCACCCACTCCAGCGTGGTGTACCAAATTTCATCTTGCTTTATCGCCTTAAATTTTTCCCGCCGGGCGAGCAGTATTAAATGACCTTCTGAATATGGAGTCAGTTCCGCTATTTCCGAAAGTCGAATAAGACCTTGTTTTGGTTTTTGTTCTTCAGTCATTTTAACTATCCGATATTAACAAGCCACAGCTTTATTATACGTAAAATACCCACTAGGCGTCAACAGTATTTTCACACCTCTAAACTGGTTCTCATACTGTGGATAGCTTATTAATAATCATAAAAACGCCATATTTTTCACTGCTTCCTTTGTGGAATGTACTAATACTCTCATAATTCAATAAACTTATGCACAGAAGCTTATCCGATAGAGCCGATATTATCCACAATCTGGCAAAACTAAAAACCCCGCCCGCTGATTCGGCGGACGGGATTTTTTCAGTGAATTTTTAGTCTGGGCTTAACTATTTAGCCTGTTGTCCGGACTTGTAATTACTGATGGCTTGAGAGACATTAGAGTCGTTTTTTAAGTCCTCAATAAACAGTATCTGGTCGCGGTTGACGTGCATGGCATCGGTGGGGCCGTGAAGCTCATTGCCCAGCTTCACCAGCGAGAGTTCGCCTTGGGGATTGGCCTGCTCCTGGCCTTCCTGCGTTTGCTGCAAAGGCCGCGTAACTTGCAGATAATAAATGTCTTCCAAAACCAGCTCGGCTTTATTGTTTTTTACGACCTTCCCAAAATACACCTGGCCGTTCGTTAAAAACACTGCCTGATATTCCTGGTCAAAACCGGAAATACTCTCGGCTCGCCACACCCAGAACCCGGCAACAATGATTAAAATTATCAATGCCACCCATCCCAGAGGAGCTGGCGAACCTTTGGGGCTTGAGTGATGTCCAGTCGCAGTTTGCTCGTTCATGATTTTAGTCTCCTAATATGTTAATTGATAAGTGAAGAGAACGTAATGTCATTTTAGCTAATATGACTATCTGGTGTCAATCCCGCACCTTTTTTGGGTACAAAAAAGGTGCGGGATTTCTTTGACTTCATCACTTGCCTAATTTATACTAATACTATATGAGCGTCTTGGCAATAAACAAACCGGCCCGGCACGATTATGATATTATAGAATCTTATAAGGCGGGAATCAAGTTGACCGGCGATGAAGTTAAAAGCTGCAAATCAGGACAGATAAATCTTAAAGGCAGTTACGCTGTCATAAATGCCAAAGGCATCCCCTATCTAATCGGCTGCCAGATTGCGCCTTATAAACAGTCATCGCGCGTCAAACCACATGAGCCTTTGCGCTCGCGTCAACTGTTGTTGCGCCAAAAAGAAACAGCGTCTTTGATTGGCGCTCTTAAAGAAAAGCGTTTGACTTTAATACCGCTCGCTTTTCACAACCAGAGAGGTTTAATAAAAGTTGAGCTGGGCTTGGGGCGCGGTAAAAAACAATTTGAAAAGCGCGAGGCCATAAAAAAACGAGATGTTGAAAGAGAGATTGGGAGAAGATTGAGAAGATAAGTTACAAGTTTCTAGTTTCAAGTTTCAAGATTATTAAAATAAAAACTATGGTGCAATTAACTAACCAAGAATTTAATAAACTTCTCAAAAATCGTACATTTTCTGTTAGTCTTCGGATTATTAAAGTCGTTCAATCTTTACCAAATAATCGAGTCGGATGGAATTCGCATGACACGCAAGGAAGCGAGTGAGACTGATTTTTGGCTGCGATTAATTATTGCCGCTGGATTAATTTCAGAAATACGCTTACAATCTCTGCGTCAGGAGATATCGGAAATTATTGCCATACTGACATCCATAGTAAAAAGTGGCAAGGAAAAATTATCGTAAATCTTGCAACTTGTAACTTGAAACTCACAACTAGCGGGGTTTGGCTTGATAAAAACCCAAAAATAGGCTATATTACCTGCGTTCTGCATTTTTAGAGCGCAGAACGATTTGGGGGGTGTTCAGTAGTCGTAAAATAACGTACTTTAATAATAGGCGTCCTGTCAGGGCTCGGAACTGACAATAATAAATACCGAGCAATCAACATAACTGCCAACAGTTTTGTCAGCAAGGTAAAGAATGCCTTTGGCGTTCTGAACTTTGCGCCAGCCTTCGCCTAAACGCGAAAGCCATCGCCTACTCTTGTCCGAGAGAGTAACAAGCGGTGTCAAATATCGGACTTAGCGCAATGTTGTCGCCTGCGATATTGCGCGAAACTTCTCAGGCAAAGCCGATTGGCATTTTGCGTTATTTTTAGCCAACCGACCAACAATAATAACGCTACGGACGTAGATTATTGTTATTGTCTTATTTTCACGCGGGAGCATGACCCGCCACCTCCACCATCTTGAAACTCGGAACTTGTAACTAGAAACTTTCTCTATGCAACGCAGATCTCCGGCTTTTTACCGCAAACGACTGGCTAAATACCAGATACGTTTTAACGTCAACAACCAAATCCGCGCCCCCCAAGTGATGGTCATTGATGAAACCGGCCAAAATTTGGGCGTTATGAACACGTCCGCGGCCGTGGCCCAAGCCCAGGAGCAGGGTTTTGATTTGGTGGAGGTCCAGCCTAACCTGAATCCACCGGTCTGCAAAATCATTGACTACAGCCAATTCCAATACGAACAGAACAAGCACCGCCAGAAGCAGAAAGCGAGACAAAAAAAAGTCGCCTTAAAAGGCGTCCGTTTGTCTTTTCGCATCAGCGACCATGATAAAGAAACCCGCTTAAGCCAGGCCCGGAAATTCCTGGAACAGGGCCACAAGGTCAAGCTTGAGATTGTTCTGCGCGGCCGCGAGCGCGGCTATGGCGACCAAGCCAAGGCGCAGATGGAGCAGTTTGCCCGCACTTTGGGCAATGATATTTTTGTTGAACAGCCTTTTTCCAAGCAAGGCGGGCGCATCTCATTAGTGATAGCGCGCAAGACTTGACACGTTTATATTTATTGATTAGAATACAACGGTTATTACAGTTTCGAGTTACAAGTTTCAAGTTACAAGATAAGGAGAAGATTTAGATAACAATCTTGAAACTTGCAACTCGAAACTCGTAACTTCTTTATGCCCAAATTAAAGACTCAAAAATCAGCTTCCAAGCGAGTGAAAATCACCTCAAGCGGCAAAGCCATCAAGCGCGCAGCCGGGCAGGGGCATTTTAACGCCCGCGAGCGCGGCGAAACCACCATGAATAAACGGCGGGACGTTTCCCTGTCAACACCGACCGCTAGAACAGTTAAAAGATTATTGCCCTATGCCTAGAGTAAAACGAGGAACACATCACACTAAACACCGCTCTAACGTTCTCAAGGCCGCTAAAGGATTCAAATGGGGCCGCAAAAGCAAAATTAAGCTGGCCAAAACTGCGGTGACCAAGGCCGGCGCCCATGCCTACCGCGACCGGCGCGTTAAAAAACGCGTTAACCGCGCTTTATGGCAGGTCAAGATTAACGCCGCTACCAGAGCCAATGGTTTATCTTACAACCGCTTTATTGATGCCCTAAAAAAGCGCCAAATCGAAGTTGACCGCAAAATATTGGCCGACTTAGCCGAGAACGACCCAGCCGTATTTACTGAAATTGTAAAACAGGTAACCAAATAAGTCTGAAACCAAAAACTCCGCTCGCCTAAGCCGAGCGGAGTTTTTGGTTTAAAGCCTAAGAAATATGCCTTGTGAATAAGTTGTATAATATTGTATATTATTATACAATATAAATAACATAATTAACGCATCTGAACCTATGAAAATACAAAAAGTTTCTTTACTTTTATTAATGGCTGGCTTTTGCCTAGGGGCTTTGGCCGCAACCGCGCGCGCGGCGGCTCCGGCTGCCCTGGTGCTTACTCTGGTGAGCGGTGATGTGGTCACGGCCCGCGTTTCCGGCGACCCCAATAGCACCATACAGCTTGGTTTTTATCCGCCAGGCAGCACTTTCCCGACCTCGATGCCTTTTAGCACCACTGATGCTAACGGCAACTACTCAATAACCATTTCCAGCGGCGCTTACAGCATCCCGGCCGGAGTACAAGCTTACGTTGTCATCAATAACCAGCAGTCATCAACTGCCAACTGGCCCTCTTACGCCAGCACTCTTTCGCTTAGCCAGACAAGCGCCTCGCTCTCAGTCAATGAAAGCTTAACGATTAACGCCTCCAACGCGCCAATAATTTCTTTCAACTCAAACCAGGCCGCGCTGGGAGCCACAGTGAGCGGCAATACCTTAACCCTGACCGGCAAAGCCGCGGGTACTGGTAACTTGACAGTCTGCGCCGGCACAGCCGGTTGTGGAACTATTTCTTTCCAGGTTGGAACGCAAACGCAAGCAGCCATTACTTTCAGCCAGAACAACGTGTCGCTCAAATCGGGCCAGACAGCTAATATCGCCATCAATTACGCCAATAGCCGCAACGGTTTTACTATTTCGGCCAACTCCAACCCCAATGCTGTTACTCCGAGCATTAGCGGCGAGTCGAGCACCCTGACTCTTTACGGCGAAAGCACCGGCTCTTCCACTATCACCATCTGCTCCAGAAATGACACTGCTGTCTGCGCCAGCTTGTATGTATCCACCACAACTGACGCCGCCACAACTTCGGAAATTAAATTCAGCCAAGATACTGTTTTTCTGAACTACGGTCAGAGCGTCTCCATAACCGCCTCGGGTGATGCCGGAGACAACTACTTTGTTTCCTCCAATTCCAACCCCACGGTTGTTTCGGTGGGCATCAGCAAGAATAATATCTCATTTATCGGCTCCAACACTTCCGGCACTGGCCAGATTTCCATCTGTTCCCTGGCCAAGAGCGGCATTTGCGGCACTGTCTATGTTACGGTGGCCACTAATTCCTCGGGCACGCCCGTTTCCTTCACCCAAACCGACATTAAGCTCAACAACGGCCAAAACGTTAATGTTTCCGTTTACGGCGGCATTGGCAGTAATTACTTTATTTACTCTATCTCCAACCCGGATATCGCCAATGTGGCCATCAGCAACAACACTATCTCCATTACAGCCAAGCCTACTTTGGGCACCACCAGGATTAACACCTGCTCCGCCACCCCGGGCCCGACCTGTGCCGACCTCCTGGTCACCACTACTGACATACCGGTGGTTCTGGCCACTCCAATCACTTTGAGCCAGACCAACTTGTCACTCAAACCCGGACAGGTAAAAACTGTCGCGATTTCCGGTGGTTCAGCAGCCAAAACCTATGCAATTGATTCCAACACCAACCCCACCGTGGTTATTGCCAGCGTCAGTGGTAAAACAGTAACCTTGGTGGGCGGCAAGGACGATGGCACGTCGGTTGTAAAAATCTGCGATGCCGCTGCCTCGACCACTTGCGCCAGCCTCTACATCACCACTGTAGCCTACACCTCGCCTTTAACATTGAGCCGTAATAACATCACCATGAAAGCCGGAGAGAGCCTGAAAATTGTGGGTTATTACAGCGCTGGTGGCGGCTTGCAAGAGGCCTATAATTCCAAACCTGAAGTCCTGACAGTAAGCATAAGCAATAGCGCTATTACTTTGACCGGCGGACCGAAAACAGGCTCGGTCGTGGTAGCCATTTGCAGCGCGGCTGTCTCAAGTGACTGCGCCCATTTGAACGTCTTGGTTATTGAGCCGCCAGCAGTAACACCGAATAGTCCCGCAACAACCGCCACCCCATCTGCTTCGACTGTGACTCCGCCAACTCCTAAACCCACAACACTACCAGCAGTGGCCGGAGCCACGGTATCTTACAAATTCACCCGCCAGCTCACAGTTGGCTCCAAGGGCGCTGATGCCACTGAACTGCAAAAGCGCCTGACTGCCGAGAAAGTTTACTCTGGCCCGATTACCGGCTTTTTCGGTGTCCAAACCCTGGCCGCGGTTAAGCTCTACCAAAAAAATCATAAGCTGGAACAAGTAGGAATCGTTGGCCCGGCCACCCGGGCCTTGCTGAATAAGTAAAATTTAAACCTAAAACCGCTCGCCGATTCGGCGAGCGGTTTTATTAAGGCGGAGAGGGTGGGATTCGTCCCGCACCAAAGCGGTGGGTGGAGGATTCGAACCTCCGGTACCTTTGTAGGTACTCTGGTTTTCAAGACCAGTGCATTCGACCACTCTGCCAACCCACCACTTTGCTGCGGGATCGACCACTCAGCCACCTCTCCGTGTCATAAACAGAATAAAAGTAGCACTTTTGTCTTATTTTGTCCATAAATCCCGCACCTTTTTCAGCTGTTGCTGCCAAAGGCGGTTTATGTCTATTATTTGATAAAGTCTTGATAAAAATAAAAAGGTGTGGGATTGAAATTACCAGAACTTTCTGTTATGCTGTTCAAGTAATGAGGGGGCGTAGCTCAGCTGGTTAGAGCGTCTGCCTGTCACGCAGAAGGTCACGGGTTCGAGTCCCGCCGTCCCCGCCAATTATTAAAACTATGCTATGGAGCACTACCCAAACGACGTGTTGCCAATTCCTAAAGCCAAGAGGGTCTTTGATATAGTTGTCTCGGGGTTGGCGCTTATTATTCTCTCTCCCCTCTTTCTACTCATCAGCCTTCTTATCAAAATAGAAGGTTTTTTCGTTAAAATATCCCAAGGGCCGATTTTCTATATTGAAACGCGCGTTTCACAAGGCCAGCCCTTTACTTTTCGAAAATTCCGTATTTTTAAAGTTTCAGCCTACGAGCCCCTGCGCGCCAACGGCCAAATCGTCCACACCAAACCACTGGAACGTAATGGCGATAATTTAACTGAAACGGGAAAAATACTAAAAAAATTTTATCTTGATGAGCTGCCTCAATTTTGGAATGTTTTTGTTGGCGGCATGAGCTTGGTTGGTCCCCGGCCCTGGAATCCGGTTGATTATCAGAAAGAAATTGCCCGCGGTTTTTACAGAAAAAAAATCATAAAAGCCGGTTTAACCGGCCCGGTTCAACTCCATAAATTAGACGCTCCGGCCTGGGGCGGCGAACAAAAACTAGATAATGATTACATTAATTTCTGCCGCCAGCGCCGCGGGGCGCGGCTTATTTTTAAAGACATCGGCATTCTCTGTAAATCGCTTTGGTTTATGATCAAAGGCCAAGGGCTATAATCCAGCACCTTTTCGCCGGGTCCGATACTTTACGAAAAGGTGCTGGATTACAAGAAAGCCAAACTGGCTTTTATTTTATTTCACGCCCTCCTGAATGAGCGCCAGGACATGGCGGCGCCGACTACAACAAGAATCGCGCTTACTAACAGCGGCAAACGCGCGCCAAAAATGAGCGGCGTAGCATTAACGCGCAAAAATTCAACCCCCAACCGCCCTAAAGGGTACAAAACAAAATACAACCAAAAAATAGAACCGCTTTTTTTGCGATTCTTTAAAAACAACCGCAACAAAAAGGCGAATACTGCCAAATCCCAAAGTGATTCATACACAAAAGTCGGGTGGA
>MHKO01000018.1:3614-5806 GCA_001818435.1 Candidatus Komeilibacteria bacterium RIFCSPLOWO2_02_FULL_48_11 | reverse complement strand
CAATCGGGATGCCCCAAGGCAGGTTTGTTGGTTTGCCAAAGAGCTCTTGATTGAAATAATTTCCCCAGCGGCCGATTGCCTGGCCTAAAATTAAAGGCGCCGCCAAAACATCGCCCAACTCCCAAAAATTAAGCTGGCGCTTTTTGGCAAAATATAAAATCACCAGTAGCCCGGCGAGTAGCGCCCCGTGAATAGCCAGTCCGCCTTGCCAAAAAGCGAAAATTTGCCAAGGATTATCCAGATAAAATCGCCGCTCCCCGAGCACATGATACAACCGCGCTCCGATAAAACCCCAAACAGCCAAATTAATGTATAAAGACTCTATAATCCCAACTGGCAGCTGCCGCTTCTTGGCCAATTTGCCGACCAGCCAATAGCCAATGAGCAAAGCAACGGCTAAAAGCAGGCCATACCAATAGACATTTACAGGCCCTAGGATAAAAACAATAGGATTAGGAATGTAGTTGTGGAGAAAAATTAACATTGTTTTATTGTCATATTGTTAAATTGTTCCGCTACAATCTTAAACAATATAACAATTTAACAATTGTCTTTTATTTCATTCCTCGGCCTTTGCCCGCGCACCAGAACATCTAAAATATTCGCAGTAACAACCTCGGCCATCTGGCGCCGAGCAAAATAAGTGGCCGAAGCGGTATGCGGGGTTAAAACAACGTTAGGAAGCTTGACCAACCCGGCCACGAGTTTGGGTTCAAATTCAAACACGTCAAGAGCGGCGCCGGCAATGGTTTTATTCCGCAAAGCCACTACCAAAGCTCGCTCGTCCAGCACCGGACCGCGCGAGGTGTTAATGAGATAAGCCGTGGGCTTCATCATCTTGAATTCTTTAGCGCCCAATAAATGACGGGTTGAAGGCAGAAGCGGCACATGGACCGAAACATAGTCGGACTGGCGCAATAAATCTTGCAAAGAAACTTTTTTGGCTTGGAATTTTTTTTCTATATCTTCATTGCGCGCCACGTCGTAATACAAAATATCCATGCCAAAACCGCCTTTGGCGATTTGCGCCAGCCAAGAACCAATGCGACCAGTGCCAATAATACCCAACTTCTTATGGCGCAGCTCATTGCCTAAAAACAGCAATGGGTCCCAAAATTTGTATTGGCCGGAGCGGACATAATTATCACCCTCAACCAAGCGCCGGCTGCAAGCCAAAAGAAACGCCATGGCGTGTTCAGCCACGGCTTCAGCGTAATCACCCGGGGTGTTAGTAACTGGTATGCCATACTTTTTAGCTGCAACCAAATCTACATTATCAAACCCGACAGCATAATTAGCCACAATTTTGAGTTTAGGGTTGACGCGAAAGACTTCCTCATCAACCCGCTCCACTAATGACGGCACCAGCACATCTGCGGCTTTGACCCCAGCCAAAAATTCGGTTCGCGTTGGCGGGGTGCGCTTCGAGTTCATTTTGACGCGGCAATGCTTGGCCAATTCACTCAACCATTCTTTGTTAATTTTACGGGTGATGTAGACTAGGGGTTTTGGCATATTTTACCCGTCATCCCGAGCGAAGCGAAGCGGAGCCGAGGGATCTCGTGAATTAACAATGAGATCCCTCCACTCGCCCTGCTGGGCTCGGTCGGGATGACGCTTTGATTATTATTTATACAAAATCTCGGCAATTTTCTTGGCTAACTCAACCGGCTCCTTGGCCTGCCAGATATTTCTCCCCACGGCCCAGCCCACGGCGCCGCAATTTATAATCTCCTCGGTGGTTTTGAGCACCAATTCCTCGTTTTCCGCTTTTTCGCCGCCAACCACGAACACCGCGGTTTTGCCGGCCGCCTTAACCACCCATTAGAAAATTCGGCAATCATTTGCTGTTCATTCTCCGAACCCACGTAAATGGTATAGCCAACGGCCACGGCGCCCAGTTCAATGGCCTCATCAACCGTGCAGTTCTGGAGCGAGATTGGCTCTTCGTTGACGTGAAAAGCCGTCTTGCCGTTCAGTTTGACTATCAACGGCACTTTATGTTTTTTCTTGTTATAATACTTGCTGGCAATGCCCTTTTGAAAAATCACGCCTGTAAAATAGCCAGAATCGGCAATGTCCATAATCCAGGCCGGATCAATGGAGCGCTCATCAAAATCAGCCGGACCGTGTTCAAAACCATGGTCATAGGCGAGCAACATCCCTTTTCCATTTTTAGTTATTTTTTCTAT
>MHKO01000018.1:182-3503 GCA_001818435.1 Candidatus Komeilibacteria bacterium RIFCSPLOWO2_02_FULL_48_11 | reverse complement strand
CCGAAGAGGCGGGTTCGCTCGCAATGACATTTATTTGTCAATAATCTCTAAAACCGCCCCTACTATTCTTTCCACTGTCAAACCGTATTTTTCCAGAAGCTCATCCGGTTCTCCGGATTCGCCAAAACTGTCGGGCATCCCCACCAGGCGCATAGGCACTGGCTGATTTTCAACCAAGCATTCAGCCACCGCCGAACCCAAACCGCAGCCAATCTGATGCTCCTCAACCGTGACCACGGCTCCGGTCTTGCCGGCTGATTGGACAATGGTTTTAATGTCCAGAGGCTTGATAGTATGGCAATTTATGACCTCGGCCTTAATTTTATAAGTTTTGGCCAAGGCCGCGGCCGCTCGCAAAGCCAGATAGACAAAAGGTCCGCAGCTGATGATGGTAACGTCGTTTCCGAATGTTAACACTTCAGCCCGGCCAATTTGAAACGGGGTTTTGGCAGTGGTAAATACCGGCGATTCAGACCGGGTCAGGCGCAAATAGACCGGCCCTTTTTTCTCGGCCGCCTCTTCGGTGGCTTTACGGGCTTCAATGGCGTCAGCCGGCGCCACCACCGTCATGTTAGGCAAAACCCGCATTAAAGCAATGTCTTCCAGCGCCTGATGAGTGGCGCCATCCGGCCCGGTTGAAATTCCAGCATGAGAACCAACTATTTTTACGTTAAAATTGGAGTAACAGATTGAAACGCGAATTTGCTCCCAATTGCGGCCCGGAGAAAAAACGGCAAAAGACGAGATAAAAGGAATATAGCCAGCCATAGCCAGGCCAGAGGCCAGTCCGGCCAGGTTCTGCTCCGCCACGCCGACTTCCACGAACCGCTCTGGAAACTTGGCGGCAAAATGGCGACAGCGAGTTGACTCGGTTAAATCAGCGCACAGCACGACCACTTTTTCGTTTTTCTCGCCCAGACTCACCAAGCCCTGGCCATAACCATCGCGCGTGGCCGCTGTCTCTATTGTTTTGGAAAATAACTTGCGACTAAGTTTTGCTTTTGGATTAATTTTCATGTAAGTGGCCTTGTCATCTCGAGGCCTTAATGAACTTATTGATGACAATAAACTAGTATTACAAACACACTTTTAAATTAGTTGGGCTTTGCAGGCCGAGAGATCCCCTGGATAATCAATGGGATCTCTCACCTCACCTGGTACAAAGCAACTGACATCTTTATTGCAGATAGATGTTCATCGTGTTTAAAACACTTATACGGAGGTTCGAGATGACAGATTGCTTAATTGCCGCAACGCTCTCTCCGCTTCTTCAGTGTTTGGCGCTTTGCCATGCCACTCATAATTATACTCCATAAAATCCACTCCTTTGCCCGGGATGGTATTGGCAATAACGCAGACCGGGCGCTCAACAATGGATTTGGCCTTGTTAAGAGCGGCGATAATCTCTTCCATGTTATGCCCGTCAATTTCTATAACGTGCCAATTGAAAGCCTGATATTTATCTTTGAGCGAATCCAGGGGCATCACCTGTTCAGTTTGTCCGCTGATTTGGATGTTGTTTCTGTCAATAATAACCGTCAGATTCGGCAATTTGTGCTTGGCCGCGAACATCACCGCTTCCCAAGTCTGGCCTTCATCATGCTCCCCGTCGCTGGTGACGCAAAAAACATTTTCATGCGATTTCTGCAGCTCGTGAATGGCATAAGCCAGGCCCGCGGCCACGGAAATCCCCTGCCCTAAAGGACCAGAGGTGTTTTCTATGCCCGGAGCGCTGTGATAGCGCGGATGGCCCTGCAAAGGACTGCCAAGCTGGCGCAAAGTCCAAAGTTCTCTTTTGGGAAAATACCCGGCTTGAGCCAAAGTGGCATACCAGACCGGGCAAATATGGCCATTGGAAAGAATCACCCGGTCGCGCTCTTGCCAATTAGGCCGCTTAGGGTCGTGCTTTAAAACGTTAAAATAGAGCGCGGTAAAAACATCAGCCAGGCCCAGCGAGCCGGCGCTGTGGCCGGAACCAGCCTTTAATAACATCGTTATAATATTTTGACGAATGTTATTGGCTATCTTGTTGAGTTTTTTGATATTTGTGATTTGTTCTTGCATAATTGTTATATTGCTAAATTGTCATATTGTTATGTTACAGTTTTATAATGTCCGAGAAAACAATTTGACAATATAACAATTTGACAATATAACAATTTCTATCTTTGTTCAACCTGTAATGACTCTATCGCCTCCCCAACATCTTCCTGCTCCCAAAAATAACTTCCGCTCACCAACACGTTAGCTCCAGCCTCTACCAGCGAACTCGCCACCAGCGGCGTTACTCCCCCATCAACTCCAATAACGACATCTTGACTCTGGCGGCGCAGTTCCTCGACCTTGGCAATTACCCGGGCGTCAAACTCTTGGCATTGTCGGCCCGGGACAACGGCCAAAAGCAGAACCATATCCACTTCATCCAGTATATCATAAAGAACCGACGCTGGGGTTTCCAATTTAAGAGCCACTCCGACTTCCTGGCCGGCTTGGCGAACCAATTCCAGGGTCCGGCGCACGTCATAAGTTGCTTCCTGGTGGAAAGTGATGCGCCAAACGTTCGGCTGGCTCCAGTGGTTTATCCACTGTTCCGGCTTGTCCACCATTAAATGCAAGTCCAGCTTGACTTCCTCCCCCAGCTCGGCCAGGCGCTCTGGTTCGCGCCAGCTTTCTTCGGGAATGAAAATACCATCCCCAATGTCAAGTTGGGCGCGCGCCACTTTGCCGCGCAACCGGTTTATTTTATCCTGAATCGGGCCAAATGATTTTTCCAAAATGGCTGGCAGAACTTCAACCATATATTTTTCTGTCATTACTTCTCTAAATTCCTTATTTTCGCTATCCGCCGCATGTGCCTGGAAATTGTTGAAGGTTTGGCGGCTAGATAAGCCTTAATGACGGTTATAGCCTCTTCGGGTTTAAGAACCCTGGCTGGCAAAGAGATAACATTGGCGCGATTATCTTCCACCGCCTTTTTGGCAGTATAAACATTCCAGCAAACCGCGGCCCGAATGCCTTTAATTCGATTGGCAGTCATGGCCATGCCATTGCCGCTGCCGCAAAAAAGCAAACCCCGATGCTGGGAGCCGGCAGCCACTTTTTTAGCCACTAGCGCGGCATAATCGGGATAATCGTCGTGGATATTAAGTTTGGCTGCTCCCAAATCTTCCCAAGTTATCCCTTGTTGCGTTAAATAACGCTTAACTCTTTCTTTTAAAGTGTAACCAGCGTGGTCGGCTCCGAGATAAATCATAGAAATTTTATTTGATTAATTCTTGGATAATTTTTTCCAAAATATCTTCTGGTATCACCCCGGCCACC
>MHKO01000018.1:0-170 GCA_001818435.1 Candidatus Komeilibacteria bacterium RIFCSPLOWO2_02_FULL_48_11 | reverse complement strand
GCCCCGCCGGCCCGGTAGCCGTCTCGCGCGTCCGCCTCAACCTCGGCTCGGGCTTCGTCTGAATCCAGGCATTGTAAAAATTTAGTTCTGTACACTCCGGATTGCTCGGCCAAATTAATGATGGCTTCGCGCGATAATTCATCTTGATTCTGGAACAATTTATCGTGAAG
>MHKO01000017.1:12463-12731 GCA_001818435.1 Candidatus Komeilibacteria bacterium RIFCSPLOWO2_02_FULL_48_11 | reverse complement strand
CTTGGAGGTGCCTCGTGGCACGGTACACGACGTTCACGGTTGTTTGCAAGTCCTGCGGCCATAAGAACCGGCCAGCGCCTAGCCCGCGTCTCGGCGTGCAAAAGGTGCTTTCTGGGGAATGGAACACTTGCCGCGCTTGCGGAGTTGAGTTTAACACGATTTCCGTGCCCAAAAGGCCGATTGTGACTTCAGCGCTTCATCTGGTGAACAATGTTTCGCCTCGGGTGAAAGTGCTGGAGTATTCGGGACGGGTTCCGCAGGCAATGGG
>MHKO01000017.1:5286-12455 GCA_001818435.1 Candidatus Komeilibacteria bacterium RIFCSPLOWO2_02_FULL_48_11 | reverse complement strand
GCGAATATCTGTCTTACGATAGTCGTTTGCAGGAGGAGGAGAGTATGGCGCGCATGGAGAGCCGCAAGTCGGCTCTCCGGCCGCCATAGAAAATAGAAACCGCTTCTTTGATATATTTTTTTAAGGAGGGCAGCTCGGATGAAAAAGATTACTGTAATCATCGTGTGCGGGGTGTACGAACAGTCAGACGGCGGCGGGGTTGGGGACTTGGTGGATACGGTCTTTAGAGTAAAGGTGGCGGAAGGAACCACGGTCGGGGACGTTATCAGCAGTATTTATCCCGATAACATTGAGTGGCAAGAAGATACTCGTAGATTATGAGCTGCTTCTTTCCTCTGAAGAGTGGTACAGGCTCTTGCACACGGCTGAAGACTACTTGGAGGACATCGCGGTCAACTGGTTAAAAAGGGAGGCAGAGAAACACAAGAGAAGAAAAAAAGTCATTGTTCTTTTTAACTCATTCGCTTGTCATACGCGTGGGCAAGGAGGAGAAGATGACCTTGTATGTGTGGTACAACTTTGGCGAGCTTCGTCGTGAAGATCGTCTTCGCCTCAGTGAATACCGGGAAGAGGTGTATAAGGCTTGGCCAGGGGATTACGGCAAGGTTGAGGAAAAAATTCCACTGTGCGCCGATGACGAGCTTTATGTAATCATTGGCGCCCGCTCCGGCCGTAAGGGTCACGCGCACCCATCGTTTAAAAATGAAAAGGGGTGGCCTATTGTGGGACCGGATTGGTATCACACGTTTGACAGCGTGTCAGGCACCTGCGGGGAAATGCACGCCGGCTTTCGGATTAGGCCCGGCCAGATGGCTGGGGCGTGCTGCTCGTTCCAGGGCCGCATCTGCGAGCACGGGTGGGCGTGGGTCGGGTGGGACGGAGAGCGCGCCACGGTTCTTGAGTGGCCAGAATTTCCACCGCAAGCAGTTTCGGAGTGGACTGCTGACGGGTTCACCAAACTCCGAATTGATGCCTTGGAGGTGGATTTGGGATATTACACTAAGACCGAATCCAGGGCGGAGCATTATAGTATCCGTATCTCTTGGCTTAAGGAGGATATACAAAAGTTGCGGTCAGGGGAGGAAGCGTTGGATTTAAATATTCAGCACTTTCCATCTTGTCCGCCGAAGAGGCGGATGAGGCGGGGTAGGTTTGAGAAAAGAAAAAGCGTCCACTTTAAAAAAACATTTCCCCGGGCACCGAGGGTAAAAATATCGGGCAAGGAGGAAGTAATGGAATTTTTTGGAAAGTTCATCGCGGGTCGCAGGGGCGACCCAGTGTTGAACGAAGTGGCCTGCCCGACCTCGGCTGTTCCGGCCCGGCTGATTCGGGTCGGGGCAGGGACAGACATCGAGGCCCCCCAGACGATGTTTGATGAGGGGGTCTTGGTGAAGGAAATTTGCTTCCCTGACCGGCGAGGGAAGCACCCGAAATTTGATACCTGGTATCAAATTTCCGGGTTTCGCGCGTTGCCTAGCGGCAACGCGCATATCACCGTCGTCGGTGAGCAGGCCGAGCCGCCCGAGGACTGGGCGGTTTGGAAAAAACTCCTCACCCGGTACGGCCGGGCCACGGGCGCATGGAGGTCTGTGCGCCTCCCCGGCTACGTCCGAACCGGTCAACGCGCTGGCCGGGTTTCGGAGTGGGTTGAGCGGCGGGCGGGGTGCGCCTCTGTGTTCTAGGAACCCGCCGCCCGAAGCCAGCCCCAGCCTACGCTAAAGCTTCGGCGGGCAGGCCGGAAGCGCTGGCACAGGTTCTTTGTTTTTTGGGAGAAGATGTGTGTATAGTTGCCATCTTCTCCCGTTTTCTCCAGCCCACCACTGTGTTGGCGGGTTGAAGAAAATAGAAAATACCCATCACAATAAAAAAAGGAGAAAACCATGGCGCGTTCAAAACGTGGTTTTATAACCGTCGAAATTCGGCTGAACACGCCCCGGCTCCGGCGCGAGTTTATATGGGGCGTCAAAGTGTGGTTCCGTTATGACGGAGCCACAACGGAAAACCTGTGGCGACCCGATTCCCGCTTTCCAATTTACGAAATGGAATTGCGGGATCATAATGTGTACCGAGTGGAGGTGCCCGAGATTATTCGCGGGCACATCCGCTCGGTACAAGTGAAAAACCAGAAAGGCCGGGCAAGCCTTTCGGAGGATGGAGCCGTCATCCTGGTCGCCCCAAAAAGATGGGAGGAGAAGCTGGCGGGGTTTTGTATGAAAATCTCATCACAAACCCATATGAAAGGAATAGAGGGAAAAGATGACAGTTAAAGTCGTTCCCAAGAGCGCGGTGCACGAGTGGGTGTACGCGTTGCACCGTCAGGGCGGGAGCATGCCCAAAGCCACATTGCTCGGCGGCGACCGGTGGTCGTGCGTGCGCGAATGCGTGGTGGCCGAGGAGGACGGCCAAATCCTCGGCATCGCCACCATTGCTCCAAAAGGAGAGGAGCAAAGCGGTGAGCCGACCATGGTGGCGCTTTATGTGCAGTACGAGTACCGCGGCCGGGGCATCGGGTACCAGCTTTTTGAAGCCGCGGTGGACCACATGATCGCCAAGGGTCTGGTGCCCGTTCGGGTGGATGTGCTCAACTCCAAGGTATTCCGGATGATTGAGCGTCTGCCCGAGGAAAAGCGCAACCAGCTCTGCATCGTAGATTCGTCTATGGATGGGGGGCTGGACGCGATCATGGAAGCGTAATTTTGCATGGGAAAGCCCGCGCGCTTTCCCATGTTTTCTCCAGCTCACCAATATTCTGGCGGGTTGAAGAAAATAAAAAACCGAGGCTGGCGGAAAATCACTGCCTCGGTTTTTTTAATTGTTTTTGCTCTCTTTCCGATGTTGCGCCAAACGTTCAATTTTTTGCGATTCAACTACGTGTCCATCTTTATCAATTAAAACTTGGTATTGAGCAGAGGGGGTGTTAAGAAAAACTTTTTTCGGAAAAGATCCCGTGTATCTTTTGAAAGGCTCGCCTCGCACGTATTCATCCTCATGCGAGTTTTCTGCCTCAACGATGGTGTTTCTCATCACATCTTTGAGCGAATCGCCTGCTTTGATATTGATATCGGCGATGTCATCAATTGGCATGATAATCGCGCCTTGGGGGTATTCTTTTGATAAAGGGACTACAACAAGGTTATAGATGCCGCGCGGGGTTAAAAGCACGCCGTCAACGCAGGTGATGCCCGCCGTAAGCCCGCTGGTTTCGTTGGTTGTTTTAAAAGAGGTTCCCATTCCTTCCAAGTGAACCAATTCGCCTGGAGTGCGTTCAACGAGGTTTATATGCGGCGACTCAGGGTTCCGATGCTTGATGGCTTTTTCGAAGCTCTCTTCCACCATCCCACGAACTCGATTCCGGGTTTCGTCTTTCAGGCCATAAGTGCTTAAACGTCTTTCCGGTCCCCTGCCTTGGAATCGCTCGCGGCTGGTGGCCATAAAGTCAATCCATTTTTGGTCAAAAATGTTAAAAGAAGTGATGTCGGGGTCATACTGCGCGTATTGCATCGCGAGCTGGTGAACATCTTCATACGTCCTGTCTTCTATCCCTTCTCTTGAGGCATAGTCCGACGGTTCGGACGCCCAATATAAAAAAGGTTGGCCTTTGCGCAGCTCGTTTCCGTATTTTTTAAACATATTCGCAAGTTGCGCGTACGGAATATGTTCGCGCACGCCTTTAACAGCATCAACGCCGCAAAACGGGCAGCCTTTTGAACAGCCAAACGTTAATTGTATGGTCACGATATTAGAAAAAATCAGGCGTAGCTCCTCGTCGGTAAATTTTTTTTCCAGATTGAGCGGCAATGATTCGCTCTTGCCGGGATAGGCCTCTTTTTTTGCCTCAATAATGCTTTCTACCAGTTGACGCTGATCTTGGGTCAACCACTTTTCCCAGTAACTTAATTGCGCAACCATTGCTTCGTCTTCCAAGAGTGATTCAAGAAAAGAATCGAGTAATCCCGCTTCCGAAATCGTTGTTAAGTATTCAACCAACTCCGCAGGCGGCAATTTTAAAATCGCTTCCCGGGAGAGCGGTTCTTTTTTTTGTTCAACTGCCTTTTGCATTTCTTGGAATGAGGTTTCAGTGCGATGAGTCGGCGTCATATTTATCTTGCATAATTTTAATTTTTTTCTGTAAGCACTTGCTTTCCTCCAATTCAGCCAATAATCGCCGTCTTTGAGAAACGAGATTTTTAATAGCATCCATCACATTTTGTTTATTTTTAGGATATTTCATAGTCACTTATTATTTTTTTACTCTCTTTCCAGCGCTGCGTTAAGCGTTCAATCCGCCCCAGTTTGGACAGAGGGAAAAGCGCCAACGCTTCCTGCTCGTGTTGGAGCAGTTTTTTTTCAATTTGTTCATACAGCTCTTCTTTTCTTTCGGCCCAAGGCAGAGCCTTTTCCGGGCTGCCGGCAGCAGCGTCTTTGTTTGGGAATGATTCCATGTTTTTCATAGGGAGTTCAAAGGGTTATTCGCCGGGTCCAGGCTGCGCATTTCGAACCGGCGTTTTTATTTACGGGTGTTTTTTTGCCAACTGCTTTTCAAATTCCTCGGCAATATCGCCATACTTTAGCTCTGCTTGGTACTTTGGATCTTTGGCAACCACTGACGCCGCTTGATGTTGTTCAACAAAGCGGTACAATTCCTCAAAGAATTTTTCTTCAGCTTCAAACATGCCCGACGGAGCGTGCCGGAATAAAAACGTGTTGCGTTGTCTTATGTCAACAATAAATTTTTTAAAAAAATCGGCTGGATATTCTTCCGGGTTTTCAATGTTTTCATAAAATCGAGATTCTACAAAAAGCTGTCCTCGGCGGCTCATGTCGCGGATGTACTCCATGGCAACGTCCCATCCCTGTTCGAGCGCGCGGTCAAGATGCAACGCAAAGTGAAAATCGTTTATCGGAAAATTTTTATACACTTCTCCGTCCGCTATCTCGAGGCGCCGGCCGCGCACCGCTTCTGCCGCCGCAAGGCGCACGGCTTTGGCCATAAGCTTGTCATTGACAAAGAAGCCGTTTGGCCAATTTTCAAGAGGCTCTTTTGCGCTTCTTTTTTCAAAATTTGAAAAACGGACGATGCGGCGGACAGTGTCGAGCAAACATTCTTTGGTTACGTAAATTTTATTGTCCGCAACCAAAACTTCATTGATGGTAAAATCACGACTTTCAAAGTAGTCGCGCTCCAACTCTTCCACGCCATGGCCGTTGTTGTAATCTTCCGGGGAATACGCTTGCGCGATAACATCATCTCGGCCGTGGATGTCCTCGTCGTAAATACGCGCTATATCCACGTCCCGGACGCTTGCCTTTGGATCGATGGCTAATTCTCGGAGCAGCGCGGCGCGGGCTTGGCCGCCCTTGAATCCGTACTCCTCTCCTAAATCGGGATGATTCTTAGGTTTGGCAATGGGAATTTCCAACAAATTATTCCCGATTTTTCGGATATTTACATCCCCATAACCCAAACGTTCTAGCAGGCGGCGCAGAGTTTTTTCGTACCCGCTCATTTCCCCAATCAGGCGTTCGCGTTTTTCCATTTCTTTTTGTCCGCCGGGAATGCGTGCCCGGTTTTTTTCTTTGATAATCTCGAGCAGAATATTTCTGGCCTCGCGCACCTGTTCTTTGTCTTTTTCGCTTAACTCCTGCTCTTCCGCGGCCCTATTTTCAACTGGAGGAAATTCTGGATTTTTCATATTTTTTCGGACATGGTGTTTATTGCTTTTACTTCAACAGTAGTTTGTATAGTACGATTGTACTACGAAATTAACCATTAAACAACTTGTGATACTTAAACATATCGGCGATTTGGACTTGCTGCGTTTTTTTGCAAAAAGTAAAACCCTACGTACTTGTTAGCACGTAGGGGCAGGCTCTGCTTCCTGCTCTGGCTCGCCATTCGTTTTTCGGCTCGAACGGGGACAAGCGCCGTTTTACCTTTTTTTACCCCGGCGGTTTTTCAGGGAACCGGGCGGTATTCTGCCCCGGGGATTTTACAATGAGCTATATTATTCCCTCCTTGAAGAGTTTTATTCCCCCAGTACCCACCCAAAGTTTTTGGGCGCGGGACGAATTTGCCCGTCATTTGGGACCTCGTCGAGCACCACGTACTCGGCAAAGTCGTATGCCGAGCCGCGCGAGGTCTGGAGGATGATCTTTCCGGCCGGGGCGGTGATGGCGTCAGCCCGGCCGTGGCGGACCGTGCGATAGCTCTTGGCGAGCGTGCCGCCGTCCGATACCCAGTACGGGTACTGCCGGATCTTCGGGGCGCCATCCTTGGCCACCCCCTTCACCACGCCCACCTCTCCTGCGGGCTGGTGGGTGCGGATGTCGACTGAGCCGCCGTAGAGCGTCTTTAATTCCATTTTTTCTCTCCTTCACTAATGGAGACAACTCCTTTCCAAAAATCGTCAAGAGTCATTTCCTGGCCAGCGACAATGGCTTTGACCGGACGAAACTCCATGGCGGCCAATTCATGGATATTCTCCCACTGCCACCAGGAGATATCCATGCGCCCGCGAACCATCTTTGCTCCCTCAAGGGAGATGGGGAGGTATTCCATGACTCCGTATCCGTGAACGCAGACCGCAAATCTGCGCAGGCAGGTGATGCCATCACGGACAGCCGGAGCCAAATACTGGTAATGCATCATCCTGCCAATGATTTTCGTAGCCATTTTTTTCCTCCTCGTTTGGAGTAAGTTTTTTGGAGCAGTAATTTGGCTTTATATATGACTTTAGCCAATTTTTGCCCCATGATTTTACTCTATGCACCACCTTGGCGCTTTCGCGCACAGGGTAGTTTTGGTTGGCTTTGTGGGTTGTTAATGTCCGCTTTTTGTTTTTTCTTTTGTTTCTCTCTTGAGCCCGCCCCGCAAGCGCGCGGTAGGTTCAGGAGAGCCGCAACAAAAAACCGCCCCGGTTAGGGGCGGTTTGGATTTTTAATAATCTGTTCGCTGCTGCCATTTTTCAGCCTTTTAAACTTGCGTCTGTTATGCTGTTTGAGCCTCATAGTTTCAGATTCTTAATCTAGCCTCAAGTAGTATAGCAGGTTTGTGGAGTTTGTCAAGGGCAAGGTCAAAGTCAGGGTATATTTTGGCTAGTATTAGCCTTAAGAAATAAACAAGAAAGTTGTTTTTAAAGCCAAATGGCGCTTGTCGTTTATCTGCCGCC
>MHKO01000017.1:0-5275 GCA_001818435.1 Candidatus Komeilibacteria bacterium RIFCSPLOWO2_02_FULL_48_11 | reverse complement strand
ACTGCGCTTTGCTGGCGCTTGATGAGGCGCCAGCGGACGCGCTCGCTCGGAGCGCTGGGGTGAACCGCACCAGCTGCTACGACGCGCTTGAGCGGCTCGTGGAGCGCAACCTGGCCAGCCGCTTGAAGCGCAAGGGCAAGACCTTGTTCCGCGCCGGAGCGCCGGAGCAACTCGAAGCAATGCTTGAAGAGCGGCGCGAACAACTTGAGCGCGTCATGCCCGAATTGCGCAACCTTTTTGCCGTGCATGAGGGCACGCCTGTGGTGCGTTTGTACGAAGGCCGGGCCGGGCTGAAAGCCATGTTGCAGCGCGTTCTGAACGAAGCCAAAGGCGAGGTGCTCATCTTTGGCGATGGCGATAGTTTTGGCCGGGCCATTCCCGGGTGGACCGAAGCGCACGCCGAGCGCCGGGCCGCTCGTTCTCTCAAAGCGCGCATCATTTTAAAAGGGAGCGCGTCAGCCATCCAGTCGGCCAAGCGCAAGCTGGCTGCCGGAGCCAAAGCGTCAGATACAAAAATTCGGGTTCTGCCCGAGGGGCATAAAATCGAGCACGCCGGGTTTGATGTGTTCAACCAGACTGTTGTGCTGTACTCGTTTGACCGCCAGAACGTGGCCGTGGCCGTGGAGAGCCGGCTCATCAGCGCTCTGATGCGCACGGTTTTTGAACTGCTCTGGATTGAGGCCGAGCGGTATAATGATACGCTTCTGAAATAGTTTCGTCGCTTGAGCAACAACAATTTTTTCGCCAACCTAAGCGCCAATATGGCGCTTTTTTGTTGTGGCTCGCTTGTTTTGCCGACAAAATTCGCCAAGAGCGTACACTGGATTTACAACATCAAAACCAGCTGTTTGACAATGTAAAAAGGGAGGCAGCAATGAAGATAGTGACAATGGTTCACTTGCTCAATACCCAGACACTTCTTGATGTGATAATCGGTGAGCTTAGCCCGAGGTTGGTGAAGTCTTTTTGCCGGTACGAGGTATCCAGTGATTACAGGATCTGTGTCCCAATTAAATGGGGCACATTAAATGAATCTGTGGAAAGCGGCGTGTTCAGCTGGGAAGTTGAAGTATCTGCCAGCGAACACAATGTGCGTGGAAAAGTTGCGGATTATCTGAAACAGACGGGAAAACTTAACTTCCGTTTACTGTTTCAGGAGGTGTGGGCACATGACACAATCAAAAAGGAGGAGTGCCATGTCTGATGTCGTGAATCGGTTTATCCTCCGCACCAAGACCAATCCCTTTACCAGGGAGTGGCGGTGGTCCATCGCCGGAACGGACCACTGGGGGTACTGGAGCGACGGTGTGGACATTCAGGAGTTGCGTGAAGCCGTCAAAGACGACACAGCCGTCTTTGAGTGGATTCACAACAACTCCTTGCAGGCGTCCTATTTGGGTCACGAAGACCTGCGGTGGGATGCGGCTGCAGAGAAGTGGGTGAATCCGTTACCCTAACACAAGCCCGTCTGCATAGGTTGTGCAGACGGGCTATTTTTTTCTATAAGGAGAAATTATATGACTATCAAACAAGCCCAGCAATGGGTTCATGAAGCCTGGAAAAAGAGCCCAAAGCAGGGGATTAGCGAACGCGATGAGCTCTTGTTCCTGCTCGAGGAAATTGGCGAGGTCGCGCGCGCCATCCGCATCTTGAACGGCAACAAGCCCGGCGCCAAGCTCGAAGATGAGCTTGAGAAAGAATTCGGCGACATACTGCTCTCGCTCCTGACCCTTGCGAACCGCTATAGCATTGATTTGGAAAAAGGGTTTGCCAAGACCAAGGCGTCAGTTGAAGCGCGATACGTCGTTGGCCCCAAATAGAAATCCAACTGCGCCGTCCTAGGCATAGGCCGGCGTTTTTATTTTTCCAAACTGAACTGAATCAATTCTTTTTTAATCTTGTTGTCCGCGACTTCATGACCCGGCATAAATACCACTTCTTCGGAATAATCAATGTCAGTAAAATAGGCCAGTTGCGTCCGGAAAATTTTCTCGTTAAACTCCTGTTGGAAAATCGTTTTGGCCCGCCGGACTATTTTATCCATACCATGGTACCTTTTCATGATAAAGTACAAGTCCACATAATCTTTCCATTTGGCGCGCTGGCCCAGGGCGTAGGCTTTCATGGCCGCCAAGGTGAGCAGGTCGGGCATTTTAATAATTTTGTCAAAATTTTCACGGTAATCCAGGGCGAACGGGTAATTAAAAAAAGTGACTTTTGTGTTATTAGCCAAAAAAGTGAACTCCCCGTTTTTATTCACGAGAATTCGGTCTATTTTTACGACGCTTTTTATTTTTTGGCGCAACAGCGCATTTTTAAAAGCCCGGTGTGAAAATAAGTCAAAATCCAGCGACCGCCGATGGCCGATTTGCAACGCGACCGCCGTGCCGCCGACCAGCCCGTATTTTTTCCCCGCCTTTTTTAATAGCGGGAAAAGTTCAAGTTGCTCTTTGGTTAGTATTTCTTGGTGCATATTTATTAAAATAGCGGCCAAAATAATTTTTCACTTCCGGACGATAGTTTTGCCTTCCCAGAGGCGATGGTTTTGATTTCGCGCGGAAAATTTTGGCCACTTTTTTGCGGCCTAAAATTTTTAAGAGTGTTTGCACGTCGTCCCAATCCCCGTAATTAAGCGTGGCTTCTACTATGGCTTCGTTGTTCAGATGGTCGTAATTTTTCGTCCACCAGATGAGGTGTTTTCTTTTTTTAATGAATTCGCGCGTTGTCATAGGTATTGGCATTGAGAATGCTTTTTTGCCAGCCATAAAATCATATCATTTTATTTCTCCAAAAACAAATTAAAAGTCACTTGCACGGTTTCGGAGTTGTCAATGTCGTCCCAGGCCATGGCTTTAAGAGTGTGGAAGCCGTTGGTAATCTCGGCGGGATTGTAACTGAAGACGTGCGGCGCCTCGCGGCTTGAGCCCAGCAAAATATCATCCAGATAAAAATCAACCCGGGTTAAACCGCGCCTGGCTTCGGCTGTTACTGCGAAATTAAGAGGCAGGCTTTTGATTGTTTCATTCTCAACTGGAGCGGTAATGGTGATGCTCGGTTTATTCTCCGGCAAGTGGACGTTGTCGGATTCAGTCGGCGGCACGGCGCCCGAGGCATTCCACTTGTTTTTCTTAATCCATTCCTGGACCGCTTTTTCCCAAGAAGCGTATTGGACGTCGCGCTCGCTCTCAGTCGGCTCCGGCCCCAGCGGGTCATCCCGTTTTACGTAATGGAGGATGTTGTGGCCAATGGCAAAGATTTGCTCTTCAATAAAGCCCGGGGGTGTGAGGGCGGTGGCCAGAAGCCCGGAGGCGCGGTCGATTTTTATCAAAGCGCCTTTTTCCAAATCACCGCGCAAAGCCGGTTTTTCGGGGTAAGTAATGTTAGGCTTGGTAAAACTCTCAACCGGTTTTTTAGCCAAAGCATTGCGCATAAAGCGGTTCCAAATCGGGGCCGCCACGACCGAGCCGTCAGCCCCGCGGCCCATGGCCGAAAAATCATTGTTGCCCACCCAGACCCCGGCGGCCAGTTGCGGCGTGTAGCCCATGGTCCAGGCATCGCGGTAATCATTGGTGGTGCCGGTTTTGGCGGCCGCTGGCCGGTTGCCCAAAGTCAAAAAGTTATTAGCCCCGAACATCGGAGTCCGGGCCGCGTTGTCCGAGAGAATGTCGGTTAATTCCCGGACAATCTCGGCGTCCATGACCCGTTCTTCTTTAGTGTCTTTTTTCTCCTGCATCACCTGGCCGCGGCTGTCTTCAACTTTTAAGATGGTGACTATCTCCCGTTTGACGCCTTCGGCGGCCAGGGCCGCGAAAGCCGCGGTATGTTCAATGAGCTTGACTTCAGCTCCGCCCAAAACCAGAGCCAGGCCATAGCGGCTGGGATCTTCAAAAGTGGTGTAACCGAATTCACGGGCTTTGTTAATTACTGTTTCCGGGCCAACCAGATAAAGCATTTTTACGGCCGGAACGTTTAAGGACATGGCCAGGGCCGAGCGCGCCGAAATCGGACCCCGTTCTTTAAGGTCGTAATTGCGCGGTTGGTAGTCTTTAGGGCCGCCGCCTTTGCCGAAATTAGTGACCACGTCCCAGAGCGTGGTTTTGTCGGTGTAGCCTTTTTCAAAGCCAGCCGCGTACACAAAAGGTTTGAACGATGAGCCGGGCTGGCGCTGGCCCATGGTGGCCACGTTGAAATTGCCGTCGTTCTCCACTTCAAAATAATCGCGCGAGCCCACCAGGGCCAGAACTTGTCCGGTTTTGGGGTCAATGGCCGCCAAAGCCTCATTCTTGGCGCCATACTTTTTCTCGTTTTGTTCCGCGTAAAAGCTTATGGCTTCTTCAGCGGCCTGCTGCAGGTCATAATCAATGGTGGTGATGACTTTCAGCCCGCCTTCTTCCATGGTTTTTTGGCCGTATTCTTTGGCCAGCTGTTCCCGAACGTCAATCACAAAATGGGGCGCGAGCAGGGTATTGGTGCGCTCGGCAAAAACAAGCTCCGCGCTCCGCGCTTCTTTAGCCTGGTCCTCCGTGATTTTGCCGTCTTGCTCCAGGAGGCCGATGACGTAATCTTTGCGGCTTAAAAGCTTGTCGCGGTTCGGGCCGTAAGGGGAATAATAGGTGGTGGCTTTGGCCAGGGCCACCAGAGCCGCGCCTTCGGCAACGGTTAAATCTTTGGCGTCTTTTTTAAAATAATACTGGCTGGCCGATTGCAGGCCATAGGCCGTGGAGCCATAGGGAATCTCGTTAAAATACATTTGCAAGATTTGGTCTTTGGAAAATTTCCGTTCAATCTGGTAAGCCAGCACCAGTTCTTTAACTTTGCGCGAGAGCACTTTTTCGTTGGAGAGCAGGGCGTTCTTAATCAACTGCTGGGTGAGAGTTGAGCCGCCTTGAGCCGTGGAAACCGTTAACACGTCAATTATCAAAGCCCGGGCCATGCCGCGCAGGTCAAAGCCCTTGTGCTCGTAGAATTTTTTGTCTTCCACCAGAATGGTGGCCCATTTGACGAATTCGGGAATGTCTTCCAGTTTGATGAGAGTGCGGTTTTCCGCTCCATAGACCTCAAACAGCAGATGCTCGCCGCTGCGGTCAAAAATTTTAGTGGACTGGGCCACCGAGCGGTCAATGATTTTATCGGGCCGCGGCAAATCGCGCGAATACCAGGCAAAGGCGGTTAACACAAAAAGCAAGCCCACGGCGCCGGCAATCAGCGCGTAAGGCAGGGCGGTTTTAAAAAAGTTTTCCCGGCGCCTGAATTGGCTGGCTGAGTACTGCTGTTG
>MHKO01000016.1 GCA_001818435.1 Candidatus Komeilibacteria bacterium RIFCSPLOWO2_02_FULL_48_11 | reverse complement strand
GGCCGGGTCAGACGCGCCGGCTGCCACCACAATAGTGTAATCCATGGCCCCGGTTGCCTTGAGTTTGGCAACAGTGCGGGCGATTTTAGATTCTTTTTGGCCAATGGCCGCGTAAATGCAGAGCATGTCCTGGCCTTTTTGATTGATGATGGCATCAATAGCCAGTGAAGTTTTGCCGGTTTGCCTATCACCGATAATGAGTTCGCGCTGGCCCCGGCCAATCGGAATCATGGCATCAATGGCTTTGATGCCGGTCTGCACCGGAGCTGACACGCCTTGCCGTTTCATCACCCCGGGCGCAATGCGCTCAATGGGATAGAATTCTTTAGATTTTATCGACGCACCCCCATCAATCGGCTCGCCCAGAGGATTGACCACGCGGCCAATGAGCTCATCCCCCACTGGCACGGAAAGAATCCGGCCAGTGCGCTTGACTGTGTCGCCTTCTTTAATGTGGCCGTATTCGCCCAACAGCACGGCGCCAATGGTTTCTTCTTCCAGGTTAAGCGCGACTCCGAAGGTCGGTCGGCGCGAAGATCCGCCAGAGGCGGACTCTCGTTCGCTAGGCGCGAACTCGAGCATCTCGCTGGCTTGGCATTTGGACAGGCCGCTCATGCGGGCAATGCCGTCACCAACCTCAAGCACAGCGCCGATTTCTTCAACCTGGACATCCTTTTCAAAATCAGCAATCTGCTTTTTTAATTGTTCAACAATGGTATTTATGGACATAATTCTATGTGTCATCGCGAGCCCCGCGAAGCGGGGCGTGGCGATCCCGTGGATAAACACTGGGATTGCCGCCCAAAGGGTGGCCAGCCTCTGGCTGGCTTCGCTCGGCAGTAGCCTCGCTCGCAATGACATTACATAATTAATTTCATTTTTAATCTTCCTAATTGCGTCCGCAGACTCCCATCTAAAATCGTATCCCGAGTCCGCACCACCACGCCGCCCAGAAGCGCCGGCTCCACGCTGACCGCGGCTTCCACGTTCTGTCCTCCGCCAGAGGCGGATCCGCCTTGGGCGGAAAATGCTTTTTTGATGTGGGACAAAGTCGCAACCGACAGTTCGCGGCTCGAAGCAACCTCAATCTCAACAATGCCCTCTTGGGCTTTGGCATGGCGCGCGAACTCATCAATAATGCGGTTGGCTTGCTTGAGCAAACCATGCCGTCCGAGCAAAGCCGCAAAGCGTTCAATCACGGACGAGAGTTCTTGCCCGCGCAAACCCTTGGCGGCTTCGTACAGCGCTTGCGCGTAGGCTTTGAGGTTTTTGCTTTTCTTCATATCTATATCGTCATTCTGAGCCCCTCGGGCATACTCGGGGTAAACTCCGCGAAGAATCTCGTGGGCAAACGCTGGGATCCCAGCCAGAGGCTGGTCGGCCTCTGGCCGACTTCAACTCGGCTTCGCCTCAGGATGACGTTTACTTATCCAATTTTTCAACAATCTCCTTAATAAACTTTTTATCCCGCTCATCAGTCATTTTTTCGCTCAAAATTTTCTCCAAAGCCAAAGCCACCAGCGTTGCGGCCTCGCCTTTGAAAGCAACGGTCATTTCCTCCTTTTCCAGCTGAATATTGCGCTTGGCCTGGGCCACCAAAGATTCAATCTCTTTTTTGGCTTTATCTTTCAATTCGCTCGAAAGTTTTTCTGATTCCAGGCCAGCTTGTTCCAAAACCTTTTCCGCTGCCCGTTTGGCTTCCTGCAGACGCTTTTGGTAATCTTGCTCGCTTTGCTCCAAATTGGCCTGAACCTTTTTGGCGTTATCCAAACTCTCATCAATAATTTTCTGGCGCTCGGCCATCTTTTTTGTCAGCGGCTTTAAAATCAAAAACCACAAAATCAAAGCCACCACGATAAAGTTAGCCAACTGAAACAGAAAAAGAGTCACATTAATTCCGAGTGAAGCCAAAAGACCTTCTTGAGCCCCTTCTGCCGCTGCTGATGCAGCCTCGGAAGAGGCATGAACTATATCAATAAAAAACATATTAAAAAAATTTCATGCTATACTATATGCGCAGTCCCAACCGAGCGGGGCGGTAGGCTTAATGGCAAACCGCTTGTCTAGCCAGCCAAGAGTTACGGGTTCGAATCCCGTCCGCTCCAAGGGACTGCTTTGGTTATTCACAGAGCCCCTATTGACAAAGAGGTTGTCGCCATGTATAATTACATTAATCTTGGCTGGCGAGAACGGTTTGCCGAAAGGCCTACTGTATCAGGAAGCACCCCTTTTACCGGGGGTGTTTTCTTTTACTTAATTATTGTAACGTGAACACCACCACCAAGGCGTAAATGGCAATGGCTTCGGCAAAAGCCGCGCCCAAAAGCATGTGCACAAAGAGCTTGCCGGACGATTCCGGATTGCGGCCGATTGATTCCATGGCCTTGGTGACCAGCTTGCCAATGGCCATGGCCGGAAAAATGCCGCCCACCACCATGGTGGCGCCTTTCATGATGGTCACGATTGATTCGTGTTCCATATAGATATTCCTTTCTTGATACTCCTTAGTCGAGGGGAAAAACTTATTATGTATTGGTTTAACCTCGCGGTGAGCATCTTAAATTATAAACGTGATGCGAATCTACGAATGACATGCCTGCCCGCAATGCAAGCATAGCGTTGCAGGCGGGCTAATGATACGAATTTCTTACCCGTCATCCCGACCGAGCCCAGCAGGGCGAGTGGAGGGATCTCGGTGTTTATCCACGAGATCTTTCGACTTCGTTCCTCGTTGAGTACAACGAGTCACTTCGCTCAAGATGACGTGTAGATATTCGCATGTCATTCGCATTCATTAGCATCGCTTTTTAATGTTCTTCAGCTCCATGCGGCTCCATGGTGGCTACGGTCAGATAGACTATGGTCAACATAGCAAACACTGAGGCCTGAATCAACCCCACCAAAAGCTCCAAAAGCATGAATGGCGTTGGCACCAAGAGGCCAACCAGGGCGCTGATGACCGAGATGAGCACTTCGCCGGCAAATATATTGCCAAAAAGCCGCAATGAGAGCGAGAGCACTTTGGCCAGCTCGCTGACGATTTCAATCAGCCCCACCGCGCCTTCCACCATGGCGGTAAATATGCCAATCGGCCCATGCTTGAAGCTCTTAAAAAAATTCTTGATTTGCACGAACTTGCCGATGTGGGCCGCCACGCCAACCGTTAAAAAGCCGAATATGTGGGAGGAAAGCACAGCTACCATAGCCATAGCCAAGGTCAAGTTCAAATCCGTATTAGCCGGCCGGAGCAAAAAATTACGGCCCACCGTAATGCTGCCGGTGCCGGGCAAAAGCCCCAGCCAATTGGAGAGCAAGATGAAGAAAAAAACCGAACCCACAATCGGGAGGAAGCGTATTGTCCTCTTCCGTTCACCAGTAACCTGGTCAAAGTAACCCATGAGAAGCTCGAGGATGTACTCAAAAAAATTCTGGAGCTTGCCGGGCCGCAACTGCACGCTCCAGCGCACAGCCAAGCCAATGAACAAAAAAATAATAATCGCGAGCCAGGCATTGATGATGGTGTTGGTTATTGGCCATTGGCCAATGTGCCCGATGATTTCTGGAGCTAGGGTTGGAATGTGGATAGCCATATGTTCTGTCACTCACTCAATTTCTGGTACTCCCTGCCATATTCTTTTGCTTTCTTATAAATTATCCGGCCGGAAAGCAACGCTGCAACCGCGAAACCGCCAATCGTAAAATACGGCTCGTGTCCGTACCGGCCCTCCAAGTACTGGCCAATCAGAACAAAAAGCACTACTGGCGCCGCAATAGTTACGCCAAAATTCCCGACAATTTTCAAGGCAAAAAGGTAGTATTTTCTATCGCTGCCAAAAACCGACATACTGGTATCATTCAGTGTTTTACCACTGCTGTCAAGGCTCAAGGAGGCTTGACTTGTTGTTCATTTTACTCTTCCCCGATTTGCGGGCGATCAATGGCTAATGGTTCAAAACCGGGTTCAGCCCGGCCAGTGAGGCGCATGACGTCTTTATCTATCTTATTTAATTCTTTATAAGAAGTATTATAAACATTAACCGTGGTGGAAAGATTAGAGCCCAGTTTGCGCATGTATTCCTCGTAATTGATAATGTGTTTGCCCAGCTGTTCCACCCGCTTGCGAATTTCCTGGGCGTCTTTTTCAATCCGCAGCGCTTTCATGCCCTGCAACACGGTCTGCAGATAAGCCAGGAAAGATGTGGGTGAAACAATAATCACGTGCTTTTGCTTGAAAGCGTATTCAATCAAATCCTCGGTGGAAATTTTCACGGCCCCCACTTTGTTGATGAGCAAATCGTAATAAATGCCCTCGGACGGAATAAACATAAAAGCGAATTCCATGGTATTTTCATCAGGCCGGATGTATTTGGAAGTCTCGTCAATGCGGTTTTTTAAATCGGCTTTAAACGCCTTTTCATGGCGCTCGCGGGTCTCATCGTCCGGAGCGCTCAAAACGCGGTTGTAATTTTCCAGTGAAAACTTGGAATCAACTGGCACCAATTTTTCGCCCACAAACACCACCGCGTCCACGATTTCGCTGTCTTTGAATTTATATTGCATCTGGTACGAGCCCGGGGGCAGCACGTTTTTCAGCACGTTTTCCAAATAATACTCGCCCAGCACCCCGCGCTGTTTGGGATTTTTAAGTATGGCCTCCAAGCTCTTAATTTGGTCGCCCACGTTCACCACCTGCTTATTAGTCTCATCCAATTTGGTGAGCCGCTCGGTAACGTCTTTGAGAATCTGGTGGCTCTGGCCGGTAATGCCCTGAATCACGCGCGAGGACTGGCCAAACTGCTCTTGGAGCATTTTATTGGATTCCGTCAGCTTGCTGTCCAGCACGCGGGACATTTCGTTCATTTGGTTTTGCAAAAATTGGAGGCCAGCGGTATCGGTTGGTTTTTGACGTCGGGATAAAATAAAAATAACCGTGGAAAAACCAATAATTAAAGCAATGATGATTATGATGAAGACTATGGTATCCATATTGTCATATTGTTAAATTGCTATATTGTTATGCTACAGTTACCAATCATTCCCAAAAAAAACAATATGACAATTTAACAATTTTTTTATATATTAAAAAACTTTCTGGCATTCTCCGTCGTTACCCGCGCCACCTCATCATACGATACACCGCGTATTTCGGCAATGCCGCGAGCTATGTGTTCCACAAAAGCCGGCTCGTTTTCCTTGCCCCGCTCCGGCTCGGGCGCCAGATACGGCGAATCGGTTTCAATCATAAATCTGTCCAAAGGAACATTCCGCACTACCTCTTTTAACGATTCGCTGACGTTTTTAAAGGTGACAATGCCCGTAAAAGACAGCATTAACCCTAAATCCAAGAATTTCTTGGCCATTAGCCAGTCCCCGCCATAACAATGCAGCACGCCATTAAAGTAACCAAAATCCGTCAAAACCTGATAGATATGATTGTAGCACTCCCCCGTTGACTCCGTTTTACCATCTCTGGAATGTAATATGACCGGCAATTTTTTATCCCGCGCAATAGTCAAATGCTGGCGCAACAAGTCTTCTTGCTTCTTCAACACGACGGCTCGTTTTTTATCGTCATCCCGAGCGGAGCGAAGCGGAGTCGAGGGATCCCTTGAATAACCCTGAGATTCCTCGACAAGCTCGGAATGACGTGGGGTAACGTCAATATGATAATGGTCTATCCCGGTCTCCCCAATAGCCACGACCTTGAGATTATCCGCCGCGTTTTTAAACCATGCAAAGTCAAACTCTTCATCCGTGTGCGTGGGATGAAGGCCGACAGAGGCAAAAACGCCACCGCTCTGCTCCGCGATGGCGATAGACTTTTCACTTGTGGCCTTAGCCGCCCCGACCACAATCATCTGAATGTCTTTATCTCTGGCGCGCTTGACCACCTCGAGCCACGAATCATCAAAGGCTTTGAATGCCAAATGGCAGTGGGTATCGATGAGCATAATGTTTATAGTCCCCTCTCCCTTCCAGGGAGAGGGTAGGGTGAGGGTTCGGAGTGCGAAATCTGACCACAAAACGCCTTTAAATCATCGTGCAATCCTTCAGGATTATTCAGTACATACTCACCAGTATAGCGTTTAACTGTAAAACCTACATTCTCTAAATACTTTTGTCTCTGCTGATCTTTAATATAATTAACATCGTTGTAATGTGTCTCTCCGTCAATCTCGACAATAAGTTTCAATTCTGGAGAACAAAAATCAACAACGAACGCGCCTATTCCATATTGGCGCCTGAACTTAAAACCAAGATGATTATTCCGCACTATGCGCCAGATGAGTTCTTCTGATTTGGTAAAATTACTGCGCAATCGACGCCGTAAGGAAGTGCTGCTTTTACTATTAAATAGTTTATATTTACGTTTCATTCTGCGCTCCGCTCCTCACCCTACCCTCTCCTCGGGGAGGAGAGGGGATTTTAGTTGACCGGCGCGGTGTCGAGGAATTTGAAAGTGGAGAGGATTTGATTGGGCAATGTTTCACGGTCAGGTCTCTCAAGGCCTAAAATGGCTACGGAATAAAGTTTGTCATTATGATATAAGAAATAAGAAGTGCTCTCCTTTACAGCTGCCATTCCTGAAGGAATTTTATTCCATACCCAATCTGCTCTCAAAGAACGGATACCATCAATACTAATATAATCAAATTTCAAATCTACTTTATAACCATTGCCATATGCTTTTTCATTACTTACTGCGCCCTGTTTTTGTAAATCCATTATCTTCACAAACGAATCCAATTTCTGTGTAATATTTTCTACTGAGACATTCATCAGTTTGGGTATATTCTCATAACCCTCTGTAAGATATGTGGCTACATACCAATAATTTTTTTCCTTAATTTCTTTAACTGAGTATTCGTTAGGATATTTTACCATGAATCCATATTCTTCATTCTGATATGTTTTCCAATTCAAAGTATCAACCTCACCTTCTGCTTCAGAAGCTGATTGCGACTGGGTTATTTGATTCTGCAAATCCGTAATTTTTTGTTCCAAGGCCGCTTGTTCCGAGACAAGGCGGTTCGACATCAACCAAAAAACGCCGCCACCGACCACCACAGCGGTTACCACCACGGCCACGGCTAAAATTAGCCACTGATTTAAAGAACAGCAGGCCGCTGTCTTGGTTGGCTCGGCTTGGGGCAAGGGGTCTTCGAAGTTATTGTTTGCGTTTTTCATATTTTTTCTGGATTCCCGCTGACGCGGGAATGACACTATTTAGTTAATCGAAATTTTAAGTTTGGCATCCAAGGCTTTGGCGACTCTTTGCCGAATTGGGACATCTAAAATGTAACTTTCCTCTGTCTGGTTGGTAAATAAAACTACATCAATTTCCTCGCCCTCAAAATCACCCAACCGCTTTTGGCTGGAAGTCACCTGACAACGGTCTTTTATCTGGCCTATTAATTGCTGCCACTTTTCTTCGGTCATAAGGGTAAAAAATTAGAGCTTTCATTAGCTCTATTATAGCAGTATTATTTAAATACCTACTATTGACAAAGTAATAAATATAGTGATATATTATAGGTATTGAAAACAACCGGCGCTTTTACCCAAAAAAGCGCCTCTTGATTCTCAACCCGAAAAAAGAGGGGTGAAAATGTTTATTCTCACGCTTGTTGTTTTGTATTTTGCCGGTTTGATCCTGGCGGTCAAGTCCGGCTATCATGTGGACGGGCTCTGGCTCGTCCCAGTGCTGTTGGTGGTTGCGGCCTGGCTCTGGCGCGATTGTCGCGCCTCCCGCCACCAGCCGCATCGAACATGAAACCTGCCCGTCTGGCGACTCCTTGAGTTGCCAGACGGTGTTTTTTTATCTATGATTAAAACTACTATGGGCTCCGCCAAAGGCGGATATATGTAGCGCCTGGCCGCCTCTGGCGGCCGCATCGTTCAGGAAGAGTAAATAAACAACATAATAACGGGCTGTAGCGCAGTTGGTAGCGCGCATCGTTCGGGACGATGAGGTCGCGAGTTCGAGTCTCGCCAGCCCGATTTTGAAACAAAAAATAATGCATAATATTTATTTTTTGAAAAGCATTAAAAATCAAAAAATCTATACCGGCTATACCAGTAAAAATCCCAAAGAAAGACTAATTGAACATAATCGTGGTAGTAATGAATGGACTAGAGAAAACGGACCATTTAAACTTATCTACTTTGAAAGTTATTTGTGCGAACAAGACGCCGTATTGCGAGAAAAATTCTATAAAACAGGCCTTGGGCGTAATATTAGAAATGCTATATTAAGCGCAGTTTCCGCCAAAGGCGGATATATGTAGCGCCTGGCCGCCTCTGGCGGCCGCGTCGTTCGGGACGACGAGGTCGCGAGTTCGAGTCTGGTATCCCCGACAAAGGTGCGTGATAAACTAATAAATACGTAAAAAACAACATCTCTGTCTTAAGGCAGAAATTTTTTGAAGTGGATCTTTTATTTTTCCCGCACCTGCGGGATTTGCTAACTTTTGTTAACCTTGTTCCAAACCGCGCCAAACACCCAGGCCACAATCCAGCCCCAGACAAACGCCTGAACCAAGGCCACGATAAAGCTGTTGGCGTTCATTCCCGAAAAGCCAAAGAAGCACATTTTGAGCCATTTGAGATAATCGCCGCGCAAGGCCGCGTCCACCAGATAATACCAAACATAATGGACAACAAAAGCCACCACGCCGAAAATCGAGAGTACCCAGCCCAGTTTTTTGATATCTAGTTTTTGCATATTTGTTTTTATAATTTCTTAATCTGCGCCGACCTTGGAGCCAATAAAGCCCCTCGCAGTTCTCTACTTTATTTTACTCCTTATCAAGGGAATAAAAAGAGGGATTGTGGATAGCTTGGACGGCTATTTTGATGTGGAAAAATCCAACCACCCGCCTAACTCGCTTTGGTTCTGCACATAGCCGCGAATATCAACCTGACTGCCTTTGTGGATGCCAAGATGCAGATGTTTGCGCTCTCCGTCGGTGTCGATTCCCGGCTCGCCCAACGCCGCAATCTGCTCTCCAGACTTCAGCTCATCCCCGACTTTGGCTGTAACACTACCTAAAGCTATATGTCCATAAACTACTGCGACCGGCTCGCCTGCCAAAATACAATTCTGCGCCAACACCCCGCCATAACCACTGGCAATTCTTTTTACTGCCAGCTTGCCGGCGCAAATGGCAAAAACCGCCACCTCTTCCCCCTGCTCTTCTGGGAAAGTCTCAAAATCCGTGCCAGTGTGAAAGCCCGAAAACCTTTCAGGTTGAACTGGCGAAATCTGGGGCGTAATTTTTATACCAAACGGCTTTTTAGTAATCCGCTCACTGGCGCGGCTAAGCGGCATGGCTATGGCCCTCTCCTGCTCTGGCGTTTCCGGAGTAAAAACTTCCTCATTGCCAACCTTAAAAGAAGCAGGCGATATTTCTGCTTCTGGCGCGTTCCAGTACCAGAGCCCTGTTCCGAGGACGAGTATGATTACAATGATATAAGTAGTACGTGAAGTGGACACGTGGGTAGTATAACATAAGCAGGTGTGGATAAATAAACAACCAAACACGCCCCATTTGGTTTAACGAGGCGTGTTTTATTAATTCTGCGTAATCTGCGTAACTATCAGCGTTAATCCGCTTCTATTTAGCTAACAACGCATTAACCTTGGTACGAGTAGCCGCGCCAACCGCGCCATAACCAAGCTGTCCTTTTTTGGCTATTTTGTACTTTTCCTGAAAACGCTGGACAGCTTTCTGGGTAGCCGCGCCATAACTGCCATTCACAATTCCTTCCGGATAAACGCCCTCTTTCTTTAAGAGCTCCTGCAAAGCGCTGACATCAGTTCCTTTGGAGCCGTAAGTAAGATATTGACTGAGAGTGGCGGCCGTAGAAACGGGCGTGGCCGATGAAACACCTTTGAGCGCCGTATCTAACTTGGCTCTAATGGTTTTGGCGGCTTTAGCTGTTGCGGCCCCAATCTTATAGAGCCTGCCGGTGGTGGTGTCTTTCCAAACCTGCCAGGAAGCCACTTTTTTCAGTTCAGCCA
>MHKO01000015.1:196-7669 GCA_001818435.1 Candidatus Komeilibacteria bacterium RIFCSPLOWO2_02_FULL_48_11 | reverse complement strand
TGACTACGCTCCCATCACTGGCATGTTCGGCAAGGGTTCATACTCCTACCATTTTGAAGCCTCGGACGGCACGAATACCGCCCGTTTGCCGGCGAGCGGGGAGTTAGTGTTTGAAGTTAAGAATATCCCCGTGATTTTGGTGCCGGGGATTATGGGAACGGAGATGAAGCGAGAGTTATTGGGATTCATCCCTTTTACTCTGTGGCCAAATATTGAGCAGATGCTGTTTTGGTTTTTAGATGATTTTATGAATCCTTTGGCAATGAATATAGATGGCAGTCCGAGCGATGATTCAGTTGAGGTTGGAGATGTTGTAAGAAAGCCTACTCTCGGGGGAATACCCGTTTATGATTATTTTACGGGAATCATGATGCAGTTTGAGGATAGCGACTATGCCGAGAATAATGACATTTTTGTTTTTCCCTATGATTGGCGTTTTGATATCAGAAATAGCAGTCAGAAATTAAAAGATAAGATTGACACTATATTGGCCCAAATTGGCAGTCAAAAGGTTGATATTGTGGCCCATAGTATGGGCGGATTACTAGCCAAGCAGTATATATTGGATAATTCGTCTGCAAAAATAGACAAACTGGTATTTGTCGGCACGCCGCACCTTGGTTCGCCTAAATCCACCAAGACGCTTTTATTTGGCGACCATTTGATAAAAATATTTATGTCATTCTTAAATCCGGGCGAGCTTAAATATCTGGCGCAAAATATGCCATCCATGTATGAACTTCTACCCAGCCAAAAATATGTTACGGAATTCGGAAGTTATTTTTATGACATAACCGATAATACAATCTATGATTACGCTGGAACGAAAAATTTTTTAACCGCCGCTGGGGCCAATGCATCTTTATTGCAATTAGGTGAAAGTTTCCATTCTGACGCGATGGATAATTTTAATTTTACCGGCGTAGATACCTATAATATTGTTGGCTGCGATACGGCCACATTGGGAAAAGTTATAATGAAAAAAAATAAATTCATTGAAACAGAGTATGATATCGGTTTTGTCGCCGGAGACGGGACGGTGCCATTAAGCAGCGCCGTAGCCATTAATATTCCAGAAGATAAAATTTTCTATGCTAAAGATGTTGAGCATGCCACTATGTCCAGCCAACTGAATATCAAACAGCTTATCACGCAAATTATCGCAGGCCATACGGATATTTCGCAATTTTCTAATATTACCCAAGATATCAATCAATGCGTATTTAACGGCCAGATAGTCTCGCTCTATAGCCCGGTGGATTTACATGTTTATGATTCCAGCGGCAATCATGTCGGCGTCAACGCCAACGGCGACATTGAAACTAATATTCCCGGCGCTACTTATGAGCAAATCGGCACTGACAAATTTGTCTTTCTGCCTAATATAAATGGCGCAACCTATAATGTCCAGCTTGACGGAACCGGCGACGGCACCTTTAGCTTGCGGGTGGCCAAAGTCGAAAATAATGAAGTCACGGCCACGGCTTACTATAGCGACATTCCCGTGAGTGAGGCCAGCGCGGCCACGGTGACTTTAGCGGATTCAATTTCTAATACTGTTTTACAGGTAGATCAAAATGGCACTAATAATTTTACTCCTGTATCTGTCAGTGCCATACTCGATAGTACTCAATCGGCCGATATTACCAAGCCAACAAGCACTATTACTGTTTCCGGCAGTAGTTTGGGTGGCGACAGGTATCAGACAGCCGCAACTGTTAATCTGGCCTCTACTGACGATAACGCGGGTGTTCTTAAAACTGAATATAGCCTAAATAACGGCAGTACATGGAATACTTATAGCAATTCGTTTATAATAACCGCATTAGGCAGTAACACCATTCAGTACAGGGCAACGGATAGGGCTGGTAATGTGGAATCAACCAAATCCAAGACCATAGAAATCGTGGCCATTCCGAATGCTGTTATCATAGTTCCACAGTCAAATCCTTCATCAAGCTCAAGCAACACGGAAGTTCCTGTTCCACAGGTGCTTGGCGAGGAGGTAGAACGGCCAACCCGCCTCATCGGCGGGCAAGCTAACGAGCAATATACTAAAGATGAAATTCTGAATGCTTTGGCAAGCGCCAATACAGACATACTCCTGGATTATCTGGGTAAAACGCGCGATACTGCCCTAGAGGCAAGAGTAACGCAAAGTTATGGTAAGTATCTGGTTTTAGATAGAGCAGCTACCAATTTTATTGTTTATGGCACCAAGAGTACAGAAAAACTGGGAATAGGAGAGCGGGCCAGCGTGTTGCGTTCCTACAAGCAAGTGTTTGGCTTTTTGCCTAAAATAGCTTCTGACTGGGAAGATTTGGTAAATATAGCTACTAGTCAACTTCCCAAAAAACGAAATAACATGGCCGAACAAATGGCTCTGGCAACTTTCAAAAAGGTTTTTAATCAAGAAGCGAATTTGTCTGATGAGAAAGACACTCGTTCAATCATGACAATGGCTTATGGTTTGCGGCCGGAGAAAAGGGATTTAGAAAAAGAGAAATCTGGCATTAAGATATTTGTCAGTATTTATCGCCGTTTGCCGGGTTCTATAGTGGATTGGGATATTATTAGATCAATTTCTTATAATTAAATTAGGATTTTAAATATGAAAAATAATACAAAAATTAGTCTACTTACATTGGTCATCGGCATAATTGGACCATGGGTAACTATTTATATTTATAATCAAATTCACTTGGCTAGTTATCAATTTATTATTCAATGTGTAGGTCTGAGTATAATGTTAGTGTCCAGTCTTTATTTATTTTTTGCTAATATTAAAGCCTCTAGAAAAAATATTAAAATAAGCAAATTAACCCCAGTATTCGTAATTATTTCTATTGGTGCATTTTTTTATTCATTAATAATTTTGATGGTGACATTAGCTTTTCGTAATTTTTCTGGACTCTAAATAGGCGAACGGGCCGGGGTTCTGCGTTCCTATCAATATGCTTTTAGTAAACTGCCCCAAACTGCGGCTGATTGGCAGGATGCGGTAAATATCGCTACTAATCAATTACCAATCAAGCGCAGTGTAAAGGTTGAGCAAGAAGCGCAAACTATTGTCAAAAAGATTTATGGCCACATAGATAATCAATCGGTTATGTTCATTGCCTATGGCTTGCGGCCAGAGATAAGGGACATTAAGAAAGAACAAGCGGGATTAAGCAGGTTTGGCAGGATTTTTGGCAAGATGCCGGATTCGGTGTTTGATTGGAATGTGTTTAGAAAATTAGTTTATTAAACTATTTGATAATTAAGACAAAACTATGAAAAAATTAATTTACAAAAATTTAATTTCAATGATAATATTTTTTTTATTGCCGATGTTTTATTTCGAAAATGGTGATAAATATGGGATTCCCGATGTCAATCCTAAATTAGTCTATGTATTTATTTTTGCGGGCGTTTTTTATTTATTGTTTTTGAATGTAAAATCAATAAAATTATTTAGGGGGAAAGGTAAATTAATACCAATATTTTTTATATTAATTCCTTCGTTTGTTATTTTGTATTTCATTCTTGGTTATATTGCGTTTAGCCGCTATACAATTTTAGGGTAGAATTTACAGACAGAGGGGGAGAAACTGAAAATTAAATAAAATTACATGAATGCCAAAGTGCATTCTTTCAAAGCCGCGTTTTGGCATGGCTTGGCGTTGTGGGTGGGGCATGGAGAGCGGAAACAATTATGAAAATTAACAAGAGGATCACTGACACCTATTGCCGCACCTTTGCCGTAGAAAAATCCGGATTGGTTGCTATTTCTGTATCAGCCCGCTGCCAATCAAAAAAACAGCTCAAATCAAACACAGATGAAGATCTGCGCGTGGAGATAAATCGTGCGCCATTCAGGGAACTGCCTCCGGAAAAAAATATCCAGCAATTCAATCTTCCCTGCACATTTAACGGCTCGCAGTTGCGCGGATTAAAAAAGACCGTCACATTCCTGACTGTGCTTGAAAAAGGAGAACACGAAATTAGGCTCATACCAAAGCGCAAGTCCACGCCCGCCGCATTGTCGAGGAACATGCGGGTATTATCAAGGCCGCTGCAAAAGAGTTTGGCGTTGACCCGGCAATGATCGCCGGGGTTATTTATCAAGAGCAAGCGACGAATGTTAATTTTGCAGACGCCATGGCTGATTATATCGGCGGGCTTGCGCATGTGAATATGTCAATTGGCATAGGCCAGGTGCGGGTTAAAACCGCTGAGGCGCTTGAGCGCGTTTACTCGCAATTAAACCCCACGGTTGCCGGTGAGCAGGTTATTCAGAGCAATGCGGTACGCGTTGAGTTTTTGAAACACCCGTTAATGAATATTCGGTACGTTGCGGCTAAACTCAAGTTCGACCAAGAACGATGGAAAAAGGCGGGGTTTGATATCAGCAGCAAGCCGGAAATCCTTGGTACGCTTTATCACATAGAAGATGTTGCAAATCCGCACATAGCACCATATGCTCATCCTGACAGTGATGAATTTGGCGCCGGAGTCAAACATAATTACGCATATGTTAGAGATTTGCTTGGAATATGAGGATAAAACGTTTTTTTCCAAAAGCGCTGTTTGCAGTTATTGCGTTTCTATGCGCGGCCTGGCTTACGCTGTTTACCATTATTTTTGTTTACTCATTTTCCGACGAAACCCAAAAAGCAGACGCTATTGTGGTACTTGGCGCGGCTCAATGGAACGGCGCGCCATCGCCCATGCTTCAGTCTCGCCTTGACCATGCGCGCGCGTTATATAATGAAGGATATGCTCCAGTGATATTTTTGACTGGCGGCATTGGCAATGGAGAAACAATATCAGAAGCAGAAGCAGGCGCCCGTTATCTGCGGGAACAAGGAATTTCGCCTGACGCGCTGGTAATTGATCCGCGTGGCAGTACAACCCTTGAAAGCTTACAGAGCCTTGCTCATGCAATGGCGGCGCGCGGCCTCGGTTTGTCCATGCTTGTAAGTCATGATTTTCACAGTGTGCGGATAAAAAAGATGGCAAAAGATATTGGCATCGAGGCTGTTGTTTCTCCAGTGCATTCAAAGAATATATTTGATAAACTGCGCTACGCGTTTCGGGAAACAGTGGTGTATGTTATATACATTCTGTTTAAAAAATAGCGTTCATACAAGGCGATGGTTTGTTTTTGGATTTAAGCCTCTGCGCCAAGACGCCAAAGACGGCGGCGATGTTGCGGGCCGCACGCGCAAAGACATTGAAACCCGCTCCAGTAGGGCCAGTGCGTTCGCCGAAAAATTATTTGGGGCATGGAGAGCGGAAACAATTATGAAAATTAACAAGAGGATCACTGACACCTATTGCCACACCTTTGCCGTAGAAAAATCCGGATTGGCTGCTATTTCTGTATCAGCCCGCTGCCAATCAAAAAAACAGCTCAAATCAAACACAGATGAAGATCTGCGCGTGGAAATAGATGGATTCGGATTCAGGGAAATACCGCCGGAAAAGAACATCCAGCAGTACAACATTCCGGCGTCATTCAACGGCTCCAAACTCAAAGGCCTGAAAAAGACCGTGGTCTTTTTTGTTATGCTGAAAAAAGGGGAACACACCATTGACCTTATTCCAAAGCCATCCGCGTTTGTTGAGAAAATCGCCATTCAAGAATTCAAAGATTCAAAAAACGTCACTTTGCCAGTCAACGAGCAGGCAGAAGACGGAGACCGCCGTCCATGGTTTGCTTTCGTGCTTGTCCACGCATCGCTCAAATTACTCACATTGGCCGTTGACGCGCAATACAGATTAGGCGATTCTGACGACATAAAAGTCATTATAGACAACAACATTCAAAAACAGGAACATTCATACTTGCACAGATTTTGGGCCTTTGCCGGAAGCTTGCTCAAAAAGATCAAACAAAAGAAAGAAGAACAAGAAAAAACATTCTCTCCAAACTTATCCAAAGCGCGGCACTACATTGAAATCTGGGCGGACAGAACCCCGACATTGCACAGCATCGCGCTGGAGATTGATCCGGTTTTTTCTCAAGACGCGCCAAAAGAACCTGAAAAACGGATTCCGACCGTTGACGACCCGGAATGGACCGGGGATTTTCATGACGATATCGAAGAAATGCTTATGGCGAGATTGATTTTTGGAGAAGCGCGCAACGAGCCGCGCGCAGCGAAAGAGCGGATTGCCTGGTCAGTAGTGAATAGGACAGAGGCAGGTTCATGGTGGCCTAACACTATTCAGGGAGCGATTTTGCAAAAAGGGCAATACGACCCGTTCAAGGCCAAAGACAGCAACTATGATGACATCATTGACCCGTTGCGTAAGGTTGGCCAAAAAACAAAAGCGGCGTGGCAAGAATGTTACGCCGTTGCCAGTGAAGTTATGGCGAGAAAAACAAAGAATCCCACGCCAGCAACTCATTTTCACGGAATAGGGGTGACGCGAGATTGGTTTGAGAAGCATGTGGTGCCCCAAGGCAGATTTTTGGAGAAAATTGGAAACACCTCTTTTTATTGGAGCCCTAACTAAATTGCTATGCGGAGGCATTTTTTTTGCGTCGCCATCGTCGCAGCGGCTTTTGTGGCCGCGGTGTTTTTGATTGCCGTTCGGCCGGAATGCGAGCAAGCACTATCGTGCGCCGACTGCTCATATTGTGAAGCACTTGCTATATATCAAGGAATTCAAGATATTACCAATGTTTCGGTGTTTGACCTGGCCCGCGAAACATATGGGAATGTTTGGCATATTGAAGACGGCCTTGCCAGAAAAGTAACCTATGCTGGAGAAGAAATATCTTATTTGCTATTTTCTCCATCAAAAAAGTTGCTGGGTTTTTATCACAACAAACCCGGAGACGAGCGGGCGGGCAAGGATGTGGTTTTGGAAATTATGGACATTGAGACGAAAGCCGTCACGGCCGCGTATGAGGGCGATTACAAAACGTCGTCATGGGAATGGATTGATGACGGCCGGATTATCGTGTATTACAACTGCGGGTCGCCCTGTTACGGCTTTACGATTATTTCAACCGGAGGAGAAACGCTTGACGGGCCAAGAATGCTCGGGCTTTCGTACGCGCTGTCTCCTGACAAGCAGTGGCTGCTCGGTTCCGTTGATTGGGCGCAGACTCTTGGCGCGGCAGTGATGAACATCAAAACGAAAAAAGAATACAAATTTGTTCAAACCGGCATTCCCAGCCGCCAGTACGCGCGGTACGCGGCATCGGCCTGGTCGGCGGATAGCAAAAAACTGGCATTATTAAACAAACAATCCGCCAGCCAAAATTTGGAAGCAACGGTATATGATGTTGCGGATGATTTTAAGGCAACATATCGCCAGGCAGTGGCGTGTGAGTTTATTGAGGAGGATTTGCTCTGTGACATGCCGGCTTCTCCGGAGCTATTTCTTGCAGGCGTGCTTGAAAAGTGAAATAAGTCTTTACATGAACAAATACCCGCAAACACCCCAGGCTACCCTTGATTTGCACCAGATGAC
>MHKO01000015.1:0-131 GCA_001818435.1 Candidatus Komeilibacteria bacterium RIFCSPLOWO2_02_FULL_48_11 | reverse complement strand
TGGTGCGGATTATTGTTGGCAAGGGCATCCATTCTGCCGAAGGCCCGGTGCTGGGTTCTTTTGTGCGGGGCTTGCTGGATGATGCAGGGTATGTGTTCAGGGATGCGAAAATCACCGAAGGCGCGCAAGGC
>MHKO01000014.1 GCA_001818435.1 Candidatus Komeilibacteria bacterium RIFCSPLOWO2_02_FULL_48_11 | reverse complement strand
GCCTATTCAAAAACAGGCTCAATTATGGGAATTTTAACGAGACACTAATGATGCCAATATATAAAAAACAAGTATGAACAAAGCTATTTATTCAAAAGACCACAAGCAATTGATAGAAAAATTAAAAAAGGCTCGTCTTGATGCTGGCTTTGATCAGATAGAAGTTGCCAAATATCTAGGCAAAACTCAATCATACATTTCCAAAGTTGAATCCGGGCAACGGCGCGTTGATATTATGCAATTGAAAGAGTTTGCAAAACTCTATAAAAAAGATCTCAACTACTTTATAAATTAAACCTTCGTATGGATTTAAAGATACTACAGAAAAAATTGGAGGAAATAAAAAAAATGGGTTTCGTTGAAACACATCGCAGCGGTAACACCGGCATCGGAAAAACGCTTGAGGATTTACTTAAAATTAAAGAGAATAACATCCCACTCCCGGATATCGGAGAAGTCGCGGAATTAAAATCATACCGCAAGAGCGCCCAATCAATGATGACCTTATTTACACTTGAGCCATTACCGCAAGGCGGCGACCGCGATCGGACACTCCTTGATGGCTTTGATTTTGATGCGTTCAAAAAAAGAGTGAAAAATGACGATATTGTTGCTGACTTGAGAATGTATTACCGCCCCGACGGTTCGGTTAGAAATCACGGCACCGGATTCCGCGTGAAGATGAAAAAACTTGACGATTGTTTTGCAACAAGACTGCGCCTCATTTAGGCTTTCGCAACACCACGATACTCTCTTTGGTCATGGTTTCCTCTAGCGCTCCCACAATGTTGGTGGGAGAATTTTTGATTGGCATTCTTTTGCCCGGAATATTCCTTACAAAAATATCCTCGCACGTAAAACCCATTTTTTCACCCAATTCAGCAATAATAAAATCAGTTTGTATTCTTACTTGTTTTACTAAACGATTTCCAATCACTAGGCAAAAATACTTTCCTGGTTTTAGCATCTCGTAGGATCGGCTTATGCAATCGTTCAATCCGATATAAAAACTTAACACGTCTCTTGCCCTCTTCTCGTCTTTCTTTTTTATTTTGCCTAAAGCGTCTTTGAGGTAATAAGAATCAAGCGCATGCTCTAAACCGTGAGACGCCCGACCGCCCAATAATTCATTATCAACCCCGGAGGCGTCGTTTGGGTTCTTAAAAATGTTTATCCATTGCGCCGAGAGGCGCGAGAATTGTCCATAGGCAACCGTCGTCCTGCTGTCGCCGTACGGCGGCGAGGTAATAATACAATCAATTGAACTATTTTGAATTCCGTTAGCCTTTGAGGAATCGCCTTGTATTATTTTAACCCATGTTTTTTCATCAACGTCCCGGTAAAAATTCGTCATCCCCTGTATATTGATTCCGGTTTTCTTTTTAAAAAGTTCCAACACGTTAGGGTTATGGCTGTCTAATTTCTCGCCTTTTCTGCGCACCAGTTTGAATTCTCCATTTTTAGTATTTGACGAATAGCGCGCGATCTCACTAAAAGCGACAAGAAAAAAATTTTTTATATTTTCATTTTCAATCTCAAATATTGTTTTTTTAATCTTTGCTAATTCTGTAATAACCTTTGGCTTGAACCAAAAATTTAAATTGTTAAACTCCGGCTTTTCAATGTCTTTATCTTTTATCTTATCTACCCTATCAAGCAATGAATAGTATTCGCGAGTTATTGTTTTTGGGTCAATAGGCGTTGTTTTTGCTCTTGCCAAAAAAATAGCTAACGGATTTAGATCAACTCCATACGCATTGCGCCCGAGCAAGCGGCTTTCAACGAGCGCGGTTCCGGACCCGCAAAAAATATCGCAGATAGTATCACCCTTTTTACTATATATTTCCAGCAATCTCCGTGCTACTTGAGGTATGAACATTGCCGGATAGGTATGTATTCCGTGCGTATATGATTTTGTGCGTTCACCGCGGAAATCCCATGAGTAATCTATTCGTCTTGAGTATTTTTCGTTTTTTTCTGGAGCTTTTTCAATTTGCGGCTCAAGGTTGCGTATAATCTTTACTACAACTCCCCTGACTTCAACCTCTTTTCTATAAAAGGGAAATAGCGAAGGGTTTGCTGGTTGTAGCCTAAATCTATCCTTTTCTCGGTATAGTTTTTTGAGCGTTGCTTCATTATCGTCAATAATCGCAACCACGGTCTGGCCGTCGTATGCAGTTTCCTGCTGTCGTATTACCACAATATCGCCGTCAAAAATCCCCTCATCAATCATACTGCTTCCTGACACACGCAATGCGTAATGCCTACCGGTTAAACTTATTTCATCTCTTGCGATGCTGATGGTTTCCCCTGGCGCCTCGACTGCCTCTATTGGTTCGCCAGCCGCTATAAGTCCGACAAGGGGTACCTCAACGGCAGTTTTCTGCTTTGTGGCTGACATGCCCCGCGGCTGGTTGTATTCTTTTTTCAATAATCCGGCTTCCTGCAACTTTTTGATGTGATAATGGGCGGTTGAAACAGAAGCAAATTCAAATTTCCGCTTGATTTCTTCAAGCGAGGGGGCGTATCCGTTCTTTTTTGAGTATGATTTTACAAATTCTAAGATTGGTTTTTGTTTTTTGCCGCGCATAGTGCTTGACGGATTATCTTGATTTAGTATAATTATAGAAAGAAAATAGAAACCAGGCAAGTTTAGTTTTCCACAACTATAAATAGCTTATTATTATCCACACCCCCTTAAAAATAAGACTGCGGCCGCGTAGTAGAGCGGGGCAAAAACCGAAATAATATGCCTCCAAAATATGATCTGGACAAAATCAAATTCGCCACTGACGGCCCGACATTTGAAAAAGCGGTTGGATTGTATGAGAGCGATAAAGTAACAAAATTCAAAGAAGAATTGAACGGCTATTTTGCTGTTGTCTTAGGGACAAGACCGTATAGAGTTTATGTGGATAATCGGCATTATGATAAAGGAAATTGCGACTGTTATCTTGGGCAAAACGACACGCTCTGCAAACACCTGGTGGCTGTGGCCATTTACGCGGTTAAAGATGGCCAATCACTGACTGACGAGGACAAGCGCCCCATAACACAATTGACTTGTAGCGGTAAGTTAGGAACATTAAGCAAAACCGAGCTGTCCTGCGTTAAAAAATCCATTACCGGCGCCACGCGGCATATTAAAGCCTATGAAGGCCCATCCCGCCTTTGGTTTTCTTATCAAAACTCTCTCTCGGAAGGATGCAATCGTCTGGCCAAAATCGTATCTGACTTGCCGGTGAGCGAACAAACGGCGCAATTGCTAATTGCTATGCTTTTGCGGCTTGACGACAAACTCTGCCGCGGCGGCATTGATGATTCCGACGGCACGGTGGGCGTATTTATGGAGCAAACCGTGGCTGTGCTGGAAGAGTACGCTAAACTTGATTCTGCCTGCCTTAAAATGTTCGGCGCTTTAGCGAACAGAGAAACTTGTTTCGGCTGGGAAGAGCCGCTGGTTCGACTCCTTGATAAGAAGATGTAAATATTGATTTTTCTCCCTCTGAAGCTATAATTAACGCATGGACAATCGCGGGGGGAAATTTGCCATTGGGCTGAAGCCGCTGTTACTGTTGGTGGTATTTTTTGTGGTTCTGCTCGCGAATGTTAACAGCGCCCAAGCCCGCACCAACCTCTACGCTCCAAGCGTGGATATTAACACCCCAACCACCTGGACCGTGGCTGGTTCGCCCTATGTCATATCCGGCTGGGCCTGGCTGGATGTGACGGCAACTTTGACGATTGACCCTGGGGTGGTAGTCAAATTCACCCCAGACCATTTTAACCAAAGGTATAACGGCCTTAATGTGTCCGGAGGGGGTAAGATTATCGCCAATGGCACCAGTGATGCGCCGATTATCTTCACTTCCTATTATGATGACACTGCCTCCGGCGATACTAATGGGGATGCTACTTCTCCTCTGGCCGGTGATTGGCGGGGCATTGTTCTGGACGCGGACGCGTCTGAACTTTCCCATGTTGAAGTGCGCTATAGCGCCAATATCTACCAGTCTTACGGCGGAATCGAGATTAAAAACAACAGCACCGCCAGCCTGGTAGATGTGTCAATCAAACATTCGGCCCAAAGCGGCCTGCGCCTGAACCAGCCGGCCAGCCCCACCATTACCAATATCACCCTAGACACTAGCAATGATTATGGCATTTACTCCACCATTGCGGGCAGTAATGTTACTATCACCAATCCGACAATTAGCAACTGCGCGGACGGAGTGGCGGTTTTGTCTGTGGGTAATACTTTAGCTTTTACCAACGCGGTTGTGGCCAATACCAAATCCGTGATCAATCTAACCGGCGCGACGGTCAGCGCCAACGCCACTTGGCCTAAGATCGGCAATGCGGCCTATGTGCTGGACAATGATATTAGTATTCCCACCGGTGTTACTTTGACCATTGCTCCGGGCGTGGTGGTCAAAGGCGAATATGGCGCTTATCCGGATTCGCGGCTGGAGATTTCCGGCCGTCTCCTGGCCCATGGCACGGCCGAAGCGCCGATTGTGTTCACTTCCTTGCGGGATGATACAGTCGGCGGGGACAGTAATAATGACGGTAGTGGCTCGTCTCCGGCGGCCGGTGACTGGGGCGGGTTGTATTTTGAGAATTCGTCAAACTCGGTATTGGAATATGCCACTGTCCGCTATGGCGGCAATTACTCGGATGATTTTAACGGCGTGTTCTATGCCACCACGGACAATGTGCTGTTGCATCTGAAAAATTCCTCCCTGACCATAGCCACCAGCACCATTGGCTTGGCTAATACCGCCGTTTACATGGAAGGAACATCGGCTCTTACTATGTCTGGCTCTACCGTAGCCACAACCACCACCGCTATTCTCTCTTCGTCCTCGCTTGGCTCGACTATCTCCAATACTTCCTTTATCAATAACACCCACTTTGCCATTTCCAATACCAGCAGCCAGATAGACGCCCGCCACAACTGGTGGGGCGATGATTCCGGCCCGACTGTTACCAGTAATCCAGGTGGAACTGGAAACAGTATTTCCAGCAATGTGCTATATGATCCTTGGACAGTGCAAATTCCCCCCAACCAATCACCAACTTTATCCTATGCCGCTACCAGCGGTTACATCACCGATGGCGTGGAGCCGAATGTTAGTTTCAAAACCTTAAACGCGCCGATTTTCAAGGTTTCATATAGCGATCCCGAGAATGCGGCCCCGAACTACATCCGCGCTGTGATAAACAGTTTATATTATGAGCTGGCTACCACTACGGACGGGATTTATGTTTATGAGGCAAGTCTGGGTTCATTCCCCAAAGGTTCATTCTCTTATTATTTTGAAGCCAGCGATGGTGTTTCGTCTGTCAGGTTGCCTGCAAGTGGAGAGCTGTCGTTTGAAATCAAATTTTTGCCGGTGGTTTTGGTGCCGGGGATTATGGGGACAGAGATGCAAAACGGCGATGACTTAATTTGGCCGGACGCAGGTCAGATGTTTTCTGATCCAGGCGACGACTTTATGAATATTTTGGCCATGAATTTTAATGGTACGGTTAGCGACAGTCAAGTAACAATTGGCGATATAGTGAGAAAACCAGTACCAACAAAGGATGTCTTTGAAGGCTTGATTAACTTATTGACAAATTCCGGCTACCAAGAAAATACTGATTTGTTTGTTTTTCCTTATGATTGGCGGTTAGACATCAGAACAACCGGCAATAGTCTAAAGGATAAAATTGATGCGGTTAAAGACCAAACCGGAGCCAATAAAGCCGATATCATCGCCCATAGCATGGGCGGGCTTTTGACTAAGCAGTATATTGTGGACAATGGCTCCAGTTCAGTCAATAAACTGGTCTTTATCGGCACCCCGCATCTCGGCGCGCCGTTGGCGGCCAAGGCCTTGCTGTGGGGCGATAATTTGAATGTCAAGCTGATGTTTCCGTTTTTAGATCCGGAACGGGTCCGGTATATTTCGCAAAACATGCCGGCCATTTACGAATTACTGCCCAGTCGCGCCTATATAGACCAGGAATATTATTACTATGACCATACCCAGAATGATGTTTTTGATTATGATAGGACAAAACAGTTTTTAACAGATTTTGGATTAAGCCCGATTCTTTTGCAGTCAGCGGACAGTTTCCATTCCAGCTCACTTGATAATTTTAATATCGCCGGAATTGACGCATATAACATCAACGGTTGTGATATGCCCACCATTACTACGGTTATCAAGAAAAGCAATGGTGAATATGGAATGTGGTTGCATGAAGGCGATGGCACGGTTCCTCTGGTTAGTTCCAAAGCGGTTAGTATAGACAGCAGTCGGACTTATTATTTTAAAGGCATTGAGCATGCCACCATGCCCAGCGCCACGGGAATTAAGTCATTGGTAAATAATATTATTACCGGCAATATGCTATCTTTGCCCAGCAATGCCACCCAAGATTCATCGGTCTGCAAAGTTACCGGCGAACTGGTGTCGGTGCATAGTCCGGTTAATCTGCATATTTATGATTCATCCGGCAATCATGTGGGCCGGGGCGAGAATGGCGAAATTGACTACAATATCACCGGCGTGGCCTATGAAGAGATTGGAGAGAATAAATTTGTATTTTTGCCCACCTCCGGCGGCCAGACTTATCAAATAGAGTTAGACGGCACTGGCAGTGGCACTTTCAGCCTGCGAGTTTCAAAAATAGAGGATAGCCAAGTTACAGAATCCGCCTATTACGCTAATTTGCCGGTTAGCACCGCTACTGAAGCCACGGTTACTTTGGCCACTGATGTAGCAAGCACTATTTTATCAGTTGACCAGAATGGCACTGGCAGTTTTGCTCCGGTATCGGTCAGCGCTGTGCTCAATAACACGCAAGCGGCTGATATTACCCAGCCATCAAGCGCCATGGCTGTTTTCGGCAATAGTTTGGGTGGCGACAGGTACCAAACATCAGCGACTGTCAATTTAACCACTACTGATGATAACGCCGGTGTTCTTAAAACCGAATACAGCCTAAATAACGGTAGCACATGGAATACTTACGGTAATTCGTTTATAATAACCACATTAGGCAGTAATACTATCCAGTATCGGGCTACTGATAGGGCGGGCAATGTGGAATCAACCAAATCCAAGACTATTGAAATTGTGGCCGCTCCGAATGCTGTAATCTTTATTTCACCGCCAAGTTCGGGTAATAAAGAAGTTCCTAAACAAAACCCTAATGTTGAAACAATACCGCAGGTGCTCGGTGAAGTAATAGAACGGCCAGCTAATGAACAATACACTAAAGATGAAATTCTAAACGCTTTGGCGTTGGCTGATACTGATACACTTTTGGATTATCTGGGCAAAACCCGCGATACTGGTCTGGAAGCCAGGGTGGTACAGAATTATGGCAAAAATCTAGTTTTAGACAAAGCGGCCACAAACTTTATTACTTATGGCACCAAGAGCACTGATAAACTGGGCCTGGGAGAGCGGGCCGGAGTTCTGCGCTCGTATCAATATGCTTTTGGCAAACTGCCGCAAACAACAGATGATTGGCAGGATGCGGTTAATATCGCGACTAATCAATTACCAATCAAACGCAGTAAAAAATCCGAGCAGGAAGCGCAAGTGATTGTTAAAAAAATTTATGGCAAGCTAGATAATCAATCTGTTTTGACAATTGCTTATGGTTTACGTCCAGAGACGAGAAACATTGCCAAAGAGAGATTGGAATTAAAGCGGTTTGGACAGATTTTCGGCAAGATGCCGAGTTCGGTATTTGATTGGAACATATTTAGAGAAATAGTTTATTAGTTTTCAATACCCCGCCCGCTTGCGGCGGGGTCCGGGGCGGGATATGATGCCGGGAGTATGGAACTTGGAA
>MHKO01000013.1:1069-8653 GCA_001818435.1 Candidatus Komeilibacteria bacterium RIFCSPLOWO2_02_FULL_48_11 | reverse complement strand
CAAGCGCTGAGCCAGAAAGAGATTTGGCAATTATTGCGGCGCGAACTGGGCCGGGGAGTGGAGAAAATTTTCAGCCATCTTTATCCCGAACCAATCAGCCACCATCTTTTAGGCTTTACTTATCGGGCTATTTTGAAAAATGGCAAGCGGGCTCTTTTGGTGATTAATAATCCCAAAGAAGTCGAGCGTTTGCACCGCAATTTAGATGAACTGCGCTGGCTTTTGGATTGGGTTTTGCCGCGCTTTAGCAAGAACCAAGCCAGAGCCTGGCATGAAATTTGGTCTGAAGTGGTGCGCCAGGCCGACAACCTGGCCGATTTAACTCAAATCGGAGGCCAGATGGAAATTTTTTTGGCCCACACCGGCGCGCGGCGAAAGTTTTTGATTCCCGAAGTCATCTGGGAGCACACCACGCCGCGGCTGCTCATGCAGCGCACCCACAAGCTGCCGACATTTTCGGATATACTTTTCGGGCGCCAGAGCGGGGCGGGGGCGAAAAAATATCTTATCCGCCGGCTGTTGGAATTTTTTGTTTATCAGTATGGCACTTTGGGACATTTTTTGTTGCAGCCAAAACTTGAAGATTGGCAGGCTACAACTGGCAATCGGGTGGTGGCTAATAATTTTTTAGGCACTGCTTGGTTGGAGCCGGAACTGCGGCGGGCTTTTGTGGCCTTTTTGTACTGCACCTTGAAGCATGACAGCCATCAGAGCGGAAAAATTTTTCTTAAACTTCATTATTTGGCGGCAACCAGAAAAGAGCCCCAGCATCCTTCGTTTGTAGTCGCTGATAATAAGGGAGCCGCAACTTCCAAACAATTGAGGTATCTACTGGAGAGGGCTTGGCACGGGCATATCATAACACCCTTGCCGTTTGTCCAGGCCGTGGAATCGGTCTGTTTTTTAGAGGAGTTGGTGACTGCTTTTGATTTTGAAGCGGATTTTGCCTACATTTTTCTTTCAGTACTGCAGGCCGAGCTGCCAAAAATTTTAGGCGTTAAAAAGGGAGCCGGCGTGGCCGAAGTGGTGAAACAGATTATAAAGTAGGCTCTGTTTGTCATCCCGAGGGGGTCGGAATGACATTACGCAGGTTATATTTTTTTGATTTGCAATTGGCGCAGTTTTTTGACGCTGGCACCACTTACTTTCATCTTGCGCGCGTTGCGCTTTTTTTGTTCCCGCTTTTCAGCACGGGTAGTATTTTGTTTCATATCTATCTTTTGTTTTATTTCTGGATTCCGGCTCAAGGCCGGAATGACAGAAGAAGTTAAGTTCTTTTGATTGATTTTGAGTGCAGGGTGTGATAATACCTCTGCGCGAACCGGTGGGCTTCGTCGCGGATTCGTTGAAGCAAGCGCGAGGCCGGAGAGACAGGGGAGAGGTTGATTTGTTTCAACTCTTTGCCTTGAAACACCTCCTCGGCGCGTTTGGCTAGAGAGATGAATTGGTGCGGCGTTAATCCGTCATTCTGAGCGTCAGCGAAGAATCTCATCGATAATCCACGAGATCCTTCACTTCGTTCAGGATGACGTGAAAGTAGGGCTTGGAGTACAGTTGACAGCTGCCCTTTGCCGCCATCCAATAAAACCAAATCTGGTTTGGGCCAGCCAGTTTTGGCAAACCGGCGTTTTAAGACTTCGGCTAGCATGGCGAAGTCGTTGGTCCCGGCAACTGTCCGAATCTTGAACTTGCGGTATTCGTTTTTATCCGGCTCGGCATTGGTAAAAACAACCATGGAGCCTACTGACCATTGGCCTTGGATATTGGCAATATCATAACCCTCAATGCGTTTAGGTAATTCTTTGAGTCCCAAAGCGGCTTGGAGTTGACTAAGAGACGCGGACAGAGAAACTGATTGTTCTAGGTATTCTTTGGCTGAAACGACTTTTTGGTGATTAACAAAAATGTCCAGCCATCTTATCTGGTCTCGAATCTTGGCCGCAATTTCATACTGCTTATCGCGTGCGAGCGCTTGCATTCTTTTTTTCAGGTCTCTTTTTACGGACGCGGTGTGACCGTCAATGATTTTTTCCAAGCGCTTTATCATAGCCAGATACTCCCCTCGCGTTTGCGGCACCGGGCCGATGGAGCGTTTTTTCAGCAGGTCATATTCAAATTTTGTCGGGTTTTTGGCTCGTTTGCGATACGGAAAAATCCGGCGCAAGAACCGCAGATTTTCATTCAAAGCATAGGCCGAGGTAAAAGGGCCAAAAAACTTGGGTTGCCTCTTGCCACCTTTGCCAATCCTTGGCCTGCGGATAATGGTCACGGTCGGATATTCCTCTTTGTAGTCAATCTTTATAAAACTGTAATCCTTGTCGTCCTTAAGCACGATGTTGTAAGGCGGCTTGTGTTTTTTAATCCGCATAGCCTCCAGAATCAGGGCCTCATTTTCCGTGGGAGCGGGCACTGTTTCTATGTCCGCGATTCTCCTTACCATATCCTGTTTTGCCAACGAAAGTTCTGTTGTCTTGTTGAAATATGACCGAACCCGGGCTCGCAAATTCTTGGCTTTGCCCACGTACAAAACCACGCCGGCTTTATCTTTGAAAATATAAATACCAGGAGAAAGAGGCAGTTTTTTGATGGTTTCTTGGATATTCATATTTTGATGCTAGCACAGACTTGAAGAGCGGGCTAATTTTGTGTATAATGCTTGTGCTATTTTTTTTTGCTGTCATCTCGATCCGCCCAGGGCGGAGAGGAGATCCCCTCATTAATTGCGATTGCCATGGGATCTCCTCACCCTGCATCACTACTCATGTTTTAAAGCCCCCATTGCTAATAGGCGTCCATTTTATAAAATTTTATTTAGATTAGGGTTCGAGATGACAACTATTTATTATGAATAAAACAGACGTTATTTCCATCAAAGGCGCGCGAGTACATAACCTCAAGAATATATCATTAGACATTCCTCGGAATAAACTCGTGGTCATCACTGGTATTTCCGGCTCTGGAAAATCATCGCTCGCTTTTGATACCATCTATGCCGAAGGCCAGCGCCGCTACGTGGAATCCCTCTCGGCTTATGCGCGGCAGTTTTTGGGATTAATGGACAAGCCGGATGTGGATTCCATTGACGGACTCTCGCCGGCTATTTCCATTGACCAAAGGTCCGCTTCGCACAATCCACGTTCCACTGTGGGCACAGTCACCGAGATTTACGATTATCTCCGGGTTTTGTTCGCGCGTGTGGGCATACCGCACTGCCCGAACTGCGGCCGGGTAGTGGCCAAACAAAGCAAAGAGAGAATAATGAACCAGATTAACAAACTGCCGGCTGAAACCAAGATTATAATTTTAGCTCCATTAATCCGCGACCAGAAAGGAGAGCATAAGCATGTTTTTGACGAGCTGGCCAAGGCTGGCTATGCCCGGGTCCGTTTAGATGGCGAGGTGATTCCCATTGAAGAAGCCCAAGACAAAAAAATAGATAAGAAGCTAAAGCATACCGTGGAAGTGGTTGTTGATCGTTTGGTTGTCAAAGCTAAGCCCTCATCTGACGACCGCTCGCGGCTGGCTGATTCTTTGGAAACAGCTCTGGATTTGGGGGATGGGTTGGTGATTGTTAACGCAGGAGAGGGTGCCAGTTCAGACGTGCTTTATTCCCAACACCTTGCTTGTCCGCAGTGCCATATTTCCTTGCCGCTTCTGGAGCCGAGGAGTTTTAGTTTTAATTCTCCGCACGGCGCCTGCCCGGAATGCAGCGGCTTGGGCACTAAGTTGGAGGTTGACCCGGATTTGGTTATTCCCAACAAGCGTCTTTCAATTGCCGAGGGAGCAATCCGTCCCTGGTCCCGCTCGGCTTCGTTCCAGGGCTGGTATTATTTTATTCTCAAAGCCGTGGCAGCTGACAATGGTTTTTCCGATGCCGCGCCAATTAAGAGCTTGTCGGATGAAGCCATACAAATGATTCTTTATGGCACTGGGAACCGTGTTTATAATATCCATAATCCTGAATCACAAGGAAAAATCAAGGAATACACCACTACTTTTGAGGGCGTGATACCGAATTTGCTGCGCCGTTACCAAGAAACAGATTCCGATTACATCCGCCGCGAAATTGAGAGTTATATGCGCACTCAGGATTGCGAAAAATGCCAGGGGCAGCGTCTGAAACCTGAAGCACTGGCAGTAACTGTTGGCGATAAAAATCTGGCGCAAATAACTTCTTGGTCAATTGACGAATCTTTGGATTATTTCCGGCATCTGGCTAACGGCAAATCACCGTTGTCGGAACAACAAATGAAAATCGCTCGTTTGGTCTTGAAAGAGATAATGGCGCGCTTGCAGTTTTTGCAAAATGTGGGCTTATCTTATTTAACTTTGGACCGGGCAGCCCACACGCTCTCCGGCGGCGAGGCCCAGCGCATCAGGCTGGCTACTCAAATCGGCTCGGCTTTGACCGGCGTGCTGTACATTCTGGACGAGCCATCAATTGGCCTGCACCAGCGCGACAACGGCCGGCTGATTAACACTCTTAAATCTTTGCGCGATTTGGGCAACACCGTGATTGTGGTGGAGCACGACGAGGAAACCATCAAGTCAGCCGACTTTATAGTTGATATCGGCCCAGGCGCCGGGGAGCACGGCGGCAAAGTGGTGGCCACCGGCACAGTGACCGACATCAAACGCTCCAAAGATTCGGTTACCGGAGCGTTCCTTACCGGCCAGCGCAGTATTAAGCCGCCAAAATCCTACCGCCGCGGCAACGGCAAATCAATTAAGGTTGTCGGCGCCGAAGAGTTTAATTTAAAAAAGATTAATGTCGAGATTCCTCTGGGCAAGCTGGTGGCCATTACCGGCGTTTCCGGCTCTGGCAAATCCACTTTAATGACTGACATTCTAGCTAAGAGCTTATTGCGGCATTTTTACCGCAGTAAAGACATTCCGGGTCGTCACAAAGAAATTCAGGGTTTGGAAAATGTTGATAAGGTGATTGACATTGACCAGTCGCCGATTGGCCGCACTCCGCGCTCCAACCCAGCCACTTACACCGGTTTGTTCACCCCTATCCGCGATTTATTCACTAATCTTCCTGAGGCCAAGATTCGGGGATACAAGGCGGGCCGGTTCAGTTTTAACGTGCCTGGTGGCCGGTGTGAATCTTGCGAAGGCGATGGCGTCAAACGCATTGAAATGAATTTTTTGCCGGATGTCTATGTTGATTGCGAGGAGTGTCATGGCCAGCGTTATAATCCCCAAGTTTTGGAAATTCATTACAGAGATAAGAACATTGCCGATGTCTTGGCCCTGACCGTGGACGAGGCCTTGTCTTTTTTTAAAAACATTCCGGCCATCAAAACAAAACTGGAGACTTTGCACGAAGTCGGGTTAGGCTATATCCATCTCGGTCAATCAGCCACCACGCTTTCCGGCGGCGAGGCCCAGCGCATAAAACTGGCCACTGAATTGGCGCGCCGCGCCACTGGCAAGACGTTGTATATTTTAGATGAACCCACCACAGGCTTGCATTTCGCGGACGTGGAACGTTTGCTCCATGTCCTGCATAAATTGGTAGATAAGGGTAATAGTGTTTTGATTATTGAGCACAATCTGGACGTGATAAAATCGTGCGACTGGATTATTGATTTGGGGCCAGAGGGCGGGGATAAGGGCGGGGAGGTGGTGGCGACAGGAACGCCTAAAGATGTGGCGAGAGTTAAAAGGAGCTACACCGGACAATACTTGAGACGTGTTTTGTAATATTAGAATTTCCAATAACCAATTTCCAATTTCCAGTAAAAATCCAAATTTCAAATTTTATAGCCGTCATCCCGAGCGGAGCGAAGCGGAGTCGAGGGATCTCATCGGTTACCCACGAGATTTCGGCCAAAGGCTGACCAGCCTCTGGCTGGCCTCCACTCCCCGCCAAGTACGGCGGGTCGGTCGGAATGACGGTTTGGATTTTGGTGATTGGAAATTTACTGGAACTTGGAAATTGGAATTTGGAAATTCAAGACTATGCTAACTGCATTGGAGCAATCTATATTATCCGCCTTGGTCTATTTTGACATCTTTGAATATCCCCTGACTCTTTTGGAGATTCACCGGTTTTTACTGCGCCTAGGCGAGAGCGCTCCGGCGCGCTCTTATACTTTAGGCGAGGTGCGCACGGCGCTATTTGAGGGCGAGCCGTTTAAGTCTGTCATCCGTTTTAAAAACGGTTTTTTTTATCTGCGCGGCCGGGAGCACAAGATAAGAACTCGGGCGCAACGCCTGATAATTTCTTTGCCGAAATACAAACTGGCCGAACACGTCTCAAGATTATTATCCTGGGTGCCTTTTGTCAGGTTCATTGCTGTTTGCAATTCGCTCTCTTGCAGCAACGCCCAACAAGAGAGCGACATAGATTTGTTCATCATCACCAAAAAGGGCGGCGCTTGGTGGACGCGGCTAATCTCGCTTCTGATTTTAAAACTGTTGCGCCTCCGGCCCGGCCAGGGCGGGGTAAAGGATAAAATCTGCTTGAGTTTTTTTGTGGACAGCGGGCATCTTAATTTGGAGACCATCAAGCAAGGAGAGATGGATGTGTATTTGCCAATTTGGCTTGCGACTTTGTACCCGCTCTATGATGCCGGGTGTTATTATTCTGCTTTATGGCAAGCCAATGGGTGGCTGGCAAGATATTTACCAGGCTCTTGCCCGGTTATACCCCATGCTTTGAGATTAAAAACCAGGCGTCCGGTTTTGAAATTGGTTTTTGAGTCCCTGCTTCTACCTTTTGGTTTCGCGGCGGCCGGGCTCCAGCGCCGGGCCTTTCCGGTCGAAATCTGGGAACTCTTAAACAAGGATACCCGAGTGCGGGTAGAGCCGGGCATCTTGAAGTTCCATACCCATGACCGGCGCGAGGAGTATGGCCAAGAGTTCAAAAGACGTTTAAATACCGTATCGAGCAGTATAATTTAAGCGCATAAACACTGGGATTTTACATGCCCAGCCGTCGATACAAGTCGATAGGTTTCTTTTTTTATTTATCTGTGGATAATCAGGCTAAATTTAGTGGACGTAAAGAGTGTAATTCTTGTATAATAAAAGGTATCGAACCATATCGAAATGGCAGAACAAAAACAAAAATACATTCCACTTTCTGAGATAGCTCCCTTGACTCCGTACACAACGGAGTATTTGGCGTTACTCGCTGGCAGGGGCCGGTTAAAAGCCGTCCAAAAAGATGGGGTTTGGTACACCACTATGGAGTGGGTGAATGAGTATGTGGTTTGGCTGAATAACCAGATGGAGGCGATGAATGAAAGTTTCGAGGTTCAAGTTACAAGTTTCAAGACGGAAGAATTAAAGCCCGAAGCACAACCACAACCAGTCGCATCTTCGCGTGTCATTGCGAGCGCAGCGCCAGCGGAGCGAAGCAATCCCGCGGCTGATTCTGGGATTGCCACGGTCGCGAGTACACTCCCTCGCAATGACAATTTTCTTTCTCTGCAAGAGGCGGCTGAAGTTTCTCCGTACAGCGCGGCTTATCTTTCCTTGCGCATCAGGCAAGGCAAACTTCAAGGCAAAAAGAAAGCCGGTAAATGGTACACCACCTTGGAATGGGTGGAGGAGTATATTAAAACTCATGGC
>MHKO01000013.1:0-739 GCA_001818435.1 Candidatus Komeilibacteria bacterium RIFCSPLOWO2_02_FULL_48_11 | reverse complement strand
AACGCCAGTCAACGGGTCAAGACCGTTGTGGCGCGCGATGCCTCTGTTCTGGCTCTCAATGCCAAAATCGCCTCCACTGCGGCGGCCAGGCAAATTTCAAATGTCAAATCAAATCTCAATGCCAAAATCCAAAATATCAAAGCGCCCTCCTTTTCCATTCCAGAAATTTCCTTTCCTCATTTCTCTTTCCCCAACATCAATCTGCCTGACATTAACCTGCCGGCTTTCTCCCTGCCCCGGTTAGCCTTACCAGACTTCTCTTTTGCAATTCATCGTTTGTCATCTGTTCCTGAATACCTAAATTCCCAAATTCCCAAATTCCAATTTAATCTGTCTCCCCTGACTGACAAACTGGCTTTGATTCCCGACTTCTTCAACTCGGCCAGCAGCCGCTTGACTGGAACCATCACCAAACTGGCCGCATTATTCCAAACTGCCAAACTTCCAAACTACCAAGCACCTTCCTCCTCTGGTCTGGTGCTGGGTGAAGCCATAGAGCGCTCTGACCTGCCAGTCTCTTCTCAACCCGGTTTGTTATCTCAATCTTTATCTTCTTTTTCTCAATCATTCAAATCCACCTTTGACTTATTAAATCCTTCTTCTCCCACCTCTCTGCTGGCCAGACTGTCCGGCCAAGTGTCAGAAATCGGCTCCGCCATAGGCGGACAGGCAGACCCATTAACCAGGGCCTCTTCCTTTGTCACTTCTTTCTTCTCCCAAATCAATCTAGGAAAAATCC
>MHKO01000012.1 GCA_001818435.1 Candidatus Komeilibacteria bacterium RIFCSPLOWO2_02_FULL_48_11 | reverse complement strand
GAAGTTTTTACCACATTAAGCGGTCTTGCAGTTTTGACTTCAATACTGCGGATAACATTGTATCTATGCTATTTTTTCAAGGTGCGTAAGTCCTGTAATTTAAAGAAGTGAGTTTAAAGCCCGATATTAATTCTACGGCAGTGCTAGTTTAGCAGAAATAGGGAATAATTAGTAGTCCGCTGAGCTTGTGAATATCAGGCCGCCGTGGTACAAATGTAGCATGGCTCTATTTTTGGACATTATTTTGCATCTAGATACTTATCTGGGAACTATCATCGCTCAGTTCGGCAACTGGACTTATTTGATTCTGGGCTTGATAATTTTTTGCGAAACCGGGTTGGTGGTCACGCCTTTTTTCCCCGGCGACTCGTTATTATTCACCGCCGGAACTTTGGCGGCTCCGGGTTATTTGGACCCTTGGCTGTTATTTATTGTCATTGCCTTGGCCGCGATTTTAGGAGACGCAGTCAATTATCAAATCGGCGCTTATTTCGGGCCTAAGATGTTTCACAGCGAGAAATCAAGATTTTTTAAAAGGGAATATTTGGAGAGCACGCGCCGCTTTTACGAGAAGTATGGCGGCAAAACCATTATTCTGGCGCGATTTCTGCCGGTGGTCCGCACTTTCGCGCCTTTTGTGGCCGGTATTGGCGCCATGAGCTATTGGCGGTTTGCTGTCTATAACATTGCGGGCGGGGCGCTGTGGAGCGCGATTTTTGTCTGGGGCGGATATTATTTCGGCAATCTGGAAGTGGTCAAGAATAATTTTTCGATTTTTATTATTTTGATAATCGCGGTGTCGTTTTTGCCCGGCTTGGCCGAGTACGCCAAATACAAGCACCGCCAAAGGGATGTTTAGTTTATTTCAAGCAATGCGGACATTCTTGCCCGTTTATTATACTTCCAGAGGCTGATCTTGATTTTTTTGATCCTCCGTTTTTTGCCAAGACATGATTTTATCGGTAAAAGCTTTCGGCAGAGAATCGGCCATAATGGCGATGGCCGCCGCCAAAATAGCAATATTTCTTACGGTTATATCGGTAATGCCGATAACCGTGAGTACGATAACGATATGGATCGCGCCAACAAGTGCCGCCAGCCACGGCAGAAAATCAAAAAGCAGGAAAGCCCCGATAGCAATGTCTAAAATCGCCGTGCCAGTCATTGCTTGGGCAATCGGGATAGGCAATAGTCCCGCGGCCCAAGGTTGAAGATAACCTTCCCAAGCCTCGGGTTGTTTGAAAATCAAAACGCCAATCCAAAGAAAAGTTATGGCCAGCCCGACTCTTAGAATGTGAAATGAGGTTTTTTTCATATCAAACCGCCGCACTTGCCAGTATTATAATCCCCATCAGCCAAACGGTAAAGGCCGACATCAGGCACCAAAAACACCAAGCGCGAATAACGCGCCACTGAAGGTAAGTCAGAAAAATAGACATGAGTGAAGCCGCGGCCACTAAAATTTTTAGCGCGGAATTCCATACAAACATCGGCCCAACCCCAATCACGAGAAACGCGGCAATAAATGAAACAGTAACGTAAGACAAAAGCCCCAAGACATCATTGGGAATAAGAAGCATTTTACTGTATTTACTGGCCAGCACCGTCACGCAGCCGCCGCCAATAGGGCAAATTGGTTTTTCAGAAGCAATTCTCTTGCGAACAAGATAAACGGTTTCGCTGATGCCAATGGCCGAGAGTGTAAAAAGCAAAGCCAAGGAAGTCATAATGCTGATATGATAACACAAAATTAAAATTTTGAAAGATTTAACTCATCTGCGGCCTATTAAGCTGCGCCAGCCGAAAAGTTTTATCTTGGTGGACGATGCAGGGTTCGAACCTGCGACCTTCTCGGTGTAAACGAGACGCTCTAACCAGCTGAGCTAATCGTCCATGGCTTTGCCACTCATAGCTTCAGCGAAGAGTGGTGCCCAGGGCGGGATTTGAACCCGCACGTCATTGCTGACATAAGGCTCTCAACCTTACGAGTATACCAATTTCTCCACCTGGGCTCTTAAGACAAACCAATACTAACAGAAAATCATAACAAAATCAACCAAAAAACCCCGCCAGAAGCGGGGGCCTTTTTCTTAAAAATACATTAAGCGACCTCTTTGAGCTTCTTTTTGTAGGTGCGCAAATAATACGGACGGGCTTCCCTAACAACAAACTGCCGCACCAGTTCAAATTTGGTAATCCCGGGCATGTTGAGCGGAAAGATGCGTTCCACACCCACGCCTTCTGAGACCTTGCGGACCGTGACGGTGGCGCCGGCTTCGCGGCCGTGCTTGCGGGCGATGACCATGCCTTGGAACACCTGGACGCGCTCTTTTTCTTCGCCCTTGGTGTTGACGTCAATAATTTTTTGGTGCACGCGCACTACCATGCCGGGAACAATATCCTCTTTGGCAATGGGCTTGAATTCAACTTTGCCTTTGCCGCGTTTGACAGTGGCCACCTTTTCAGTTTCAACAATAATTTCTTCAAGAGCGGTGGTTGGCTTGATTGCAACCGCGGTTTCATTTACCGCTTCTGCCAAAGGTACCACTGCTTCTTGTTTTTCTTCGGTTGTCGGTTTCTCGTCGGTCATAATTCTATAGTTAATAACTGTTGTAGATTAGCGGTTTTTTGCCTTTATGTCAACTCCACCTTGTTTATAAGGGAACTTTTGTATTTTTCCGCTTCAAAAGGTTTAAGCCGCACTGTTTTTACCGATAATCCTCGTTTTTTCATCTCTTGTTCCAGATTTTCAGTGTAGGCTTTTTGGTCATAACCCAAAGCAATCATGTCTGGTTTTAAACTGGCGGTAAAATCAAAGATTTTATGGTCCGGCCCGTTTATACCAAGATAAACCCGGTCAATTTCGGGGCAGGATTTTACAAAATGGACCCTTTCTTTTTCCGAATAGCGCGGTGGCTTGCCTTTTATTTTCTCCACTATTTTATCCCGCCCGACAATACAGATCAGTCGTTGTCCATAGGCGCGCGCCTGCTGAAAATAGTTTCTATGCCCTTGGTGCACGCCGTCAAACGTGCCGGAAACAAGAACGGTTTTGAGGGGAATTAAAAATTTTTGCCAATTATCTTTGGTAATGTCATTGCGCCTTCCCTTCGTCATTGCGAGGAGCCCGTACTCGGGCGACGCGGCAATCCCAGAATTGGTTGCGCTAACCAGGGGATTGCCGCGGTCGCGAGTACACTCCCTCGCAATGACACCGACAGCATCCTCCAGTTTAAAATCTCCAATCGCGGTGCGTTTTAGTTCTTCCAAATACGCCCCACAGCCGAGGGCTTGGCCGATATCGTGCGCGAGTGTACGGATGTAAGTGCCGGAAGAGACATGGCAGGAAATAGTGATTTGGTAGTTTGGAATTTTGGTAGTTTGGAATTTTGGTGAAAGCAATTTAATATCAAAAATTTCTATATTTTGGGCTTGGCGTTTTATAGTTTGTCCTTGGCGAGCCAGTTCATAAAGTTTTTTACCCCCAACTTTCTTTGCCGAAAACATCGGCGGCACTTGTTTTTGTTTGCCGACAAAGGTTTTTAATACTTCTTCAATATCTTTTTTCTTTAATCTTGAAACTTGTAACTTGAAACTTGTAACTTTACCAGTTCTATCATAAGTATCCGAAACAGCTCCCAGGCGCAGGGTAGCAACGTACTTTTTATCCAGCCCCACGTAATGTCGCAACAATTTTGTCGCCTCGCCAACACCAACTAAAAGCAAACCACTGGCAAAAGGGTCGAGCGTGCCGGCATGGCCGATTTGTTTGATGCCCAAAATCCGCCGCAACTTGTAAATAACATCATGCGATGTTGGGCCGACAGGTTTGTTTATGAGGAGAAAGCCGTTCATTGTTTTTCAATAAAATGTTTTTTATACCACCATTTTTGCGCCAAGCCTATCATCAAGACTACTAAAATAAAAGTGGTAATAAGATAAAAACTGTGGGAGAGTAGTTTATCGCCAAAATAATAAATCGGAATCATCATCGGCAAACTGCCAATAATAGTCGCCACCAAGAATTTACCAAAGTTTATCTTAGTGAGGCCAGCTACATAGTTTACAAAATCAAATAACAGGGGTCCAGTGATAAGGCGCAGGCCAACCAAGGACCAGAATTTTTTCCTTTCGGATAAAGTATCTTCCCAGGTATGCAGTTTTTGCAAAGTGACAAATCGCCGGACAACTGGTTCGCGATATTTGCGGGCGATCCAAAAAGCCACGACCGCCCCGCCCACCACGCCGATTTCGGCATAAATAAAGCCCAATTTCCAACCAAAAACATAGATGCCCACTGCGTCTAAGATAATCCCTGGAATAGGTGGAAATATTACCCCTAATGATCTTATAAGTATAAAGATTAGGGGCGCCAGCAGGGGGTAGGTTTTTAGTATTTCTATAATTGAATCTTGCATGCCATTTTTGGCTTATTAAAGGTAAAAATACGTTAATCGGGAAATGGGTGGGTGCTAGTGGCATTAGGATCATTAGTCCCCCTCGTTTCTGACGATGGCCTAGTAATAGGCATCGCCGCCACTGGCATTCTTTCTTATCGGAAAACGTTGTTGGCGTTTGCGCTGGGATCTATTCCCGGCAAATTCGCCACGGCTTTCTTCGGCGAAGGAATCAAGGACATTATTCGCTGGCTTGGTTCTGGCGGGCAATGGACCAGTAGTTGCTGGGAGGGTGCGGTATTGATGCTGGTCTATCTCGTGATTGGCTTTATTATTTGGCGTCGCGAGCGGGCCAGGCTTCATGTTTTGAATCGCATTATTTTTGGCCGCTAGGGAAGGCGGTCTTCACGGTCTTTACAGTTAGAGGCTATCACGACAAGGAAGTTGTGGTGGCCTCTATTTTTTTGTTTTTTTTCTAATTAAACCAATCTGGTCGCGGATTTCGGCGGCTTTTTCAAAGTCCAGATTGCGGGCGGCTAATTCCATCTTGTTTTCTAATTCTTTAATAAGAATGGGTAGTTCCTCATCGGAAACACGCTTCAAATCAATGGATAATTTGGTTTTGTCCTCTTTCTTGGTTTGGCCTTTTAGATAGGTGTCTTTAATTTTTTTCTGGATGGATTTGGGGGTAATGCCGTGCTGGCGGTTGTAGGCTTCCTGAATGGAGCGGCGGCGGGAGACCTCGGCAATGGCGCGCTTCATGGAACCGGTCATTTTATCCGCGTACATTATCACCCGCGCTTCGGAGTGGCGCGCAGCCCGGCCCATGGTTTGGATTAAGGAAGTATCACTGCGCAAAAATCCTTCTTTATCCGCGTCCAGAATCACCACCAGCGAAACTTCCGGCAAATCCAAGCCCTCGCGCAATAAGTTAATGCCAACAACAACGTCATAAACTCCCAAGCGTAAATCGCGTAAAATATCTAGCCGATCCAATGTATCCACCTCACTGTGGAGATAATGCACTTTTATACCCATTTCTGCCAGATATTCAGCCAGTTCTTCGGCCAAGCGTTTGGTCAAAGTAGTTACCAGCGCCCTTTGTTGTTTGTTGGTGGTTTTTTTGATTTCATCAATCAAATCATCAATTTGGTTTTTGGTGGGACGGACTTCAACCTTGGGGTCCAATAATCCTGTGGGGCGGATTAGTTGTTCGGCCACGCGGTTGGCGGCGTTGTATTCAACGCGGCCACGGGAATTTTTGGGCAATCTTTTTATACCGTCATTCCGAGCGGAGCGTACTCGCGAAGTCGAGGAATCTCGTGGATTATCCCTGAGATCCCTCCACTCCGCTTCGCTTCGGTCGGGATGACGCACTGACATTCCTAATTCGTATTCCGCCGGGGTGGCCGAGACATAAATTGTTTGATTCACGCGTTTGGTAAATTCATCAAATTTCAATGGCCGGTTATCCAGGGCCGAGGGCAATCTAAATCCATAATCAACCAAGGTTTGTTTGCGCGCTTTATCGCCATTGTACATGCCGCCAATTTGCGGCACAGTCATGTGCGATTCATCAATAAATAATAAAAAATCCTTGGGAAAATAATCAAGCAAAGTAAAGGGCGGTTCACCGGGTTTTCTAAAATCAAGCTGGCGGGAATAATTTTCAATCCCGTTGCAATACCCAACCTGGTCAATCATTTCCAAATCAAAAGTGGTGCGTTCTTCAATGCGCTGGGCCTCAATCAGCTTGCCGGTTTTTTTGAAAAATTGAATCTGCTCGCGCAATTCTTTGCGGATGTTCTGCGTGGCGCGCTTTAAGCTGGATTTGTCGGTGACATAATGCTTGGCTGGGAAGATGTGGATTTCACCAGCACGCGCGTCAGCGTCAAAGATTTTATCCCCGGTTAAGGGGTCAAAGGCGAAGATTGTTTCAATTTCATCGCCGAACATTTCAATATGATAAGCGAACTCGCTGTAGCCGGGTTGGAGCTCCAAGACATCGCCTTTAACGCGGTAGGCGCCGCGCTTTAATTCATAATCATTGCGGCTGTATTGCAAGTCATTCAATGAGCGTAAAATGTCATTGCGATTAAATCTCACCCCTTTTTTAATGATGAGTTGGGCTTCTTCCCAGTTTTCCGGATTACCTAAACCATAAATACATGAAACCGAGGCTACAATCAAAACATCTTTGCGGGTTAGGAGCGCTTGAGTGGAAGCCAGGCGCAGGCGGTCAATTTCTTCGTTAATCTGGGTTTCCTTTTCTATATAAGTATCGCTTTTGGGCACATAGGCTTCAGGCTGGTAGTAATCATAATAAGAGACAAAGTAATGCACCGCGTTTTTGGGAAAGAATTCTTGGAACTCGCTAGCCAGCTGGGCGGCCAAAGTCTTGTTGTGCGAAATCACCAGCGTTGGTTTCTGAACTTGCTCAATAACATTAGCCATGGTAAAAGTTTTGCCAGAGCCAGTCGCGCCCAAAAGCACCTGGTCTTTATAACCGGCTTTAACGCCCCCAGCGAGGTGTTCAATAGCTTGCGGCTGGTCGCCCATGGGTTTAAAGGGTAATTTTAACTTGAATTTCATATGGTTCAGCTTGATTATTGCACAGACCTTTCTTTTTGCCAAAAAGGCTTAAAAAAACTATAATTACTGTCATCTCGAGCCTCTATATGAGGCGGCCAAGTATTATAGACGTCTATTTACTATTAGGATATTGGTCGCTCGGTGTGGGGCGAGGCGAGAGATCCCCCTGTTAATCGGGATTATCATGGGATCTCTCGGCCTGTCAAACTAATCGCAGATTCGCAAGCCCAGAGGCAATAGAAGTCCTTGGTGACTTATTAGCTCCATTGAGGCCTCGAGATGACAGGAGAATTATGATTAGCAGTATAAAAGGCAGTATTATAAATAAAGGAAAATCCGGGGTAACAGTTGATGTCCAGGGTGTGGGTTTTTTAGTGTTTTTGCCAGCTAATGAACTGCCCAAGCTCGCGGTTGGGCAAGAAGTGTTTTTGCATACCTATTTATCAGTCAAAGAAGATGCCTTGGATTTATATGGCAGTCTGGAAAAAGGGGTGATTGACTGGTTCAGGCTCTTATTAAACGTCAAAGGCATTGGCCCCAAATCCTCGCTCGCGGTAATGTCTATTGTCAAGCCCAAAGATTTGTCCGCTGCCATCCAAACCGGCAAGAGCGATATTTTAATCGCTTTGGGTGTGGGTAAAAAAACAGCCGAAAGAATCGTCTTGGAGCTTAAAACCAAAGCTTTAGAGCTTTCAGCCGCCTCAGGCCCGGTTGACCATCCGGCCTTGGCTTTGGAAAGCGAGGCTTTATCGGCTCTGGAGAGTTTGGGCTACAGCCGCGACCAGGCGCGGGAAGCGCTGCGCGGCATTGAGGGCGGCGATGTGGGGAGCAAGGTGAGAGGAGCATTACGGATTTTGGGGAGACGATAATTTATTAATGTCAAAATTCAAAATTCAAATGCCAAATCAATGTCAAAATCCTAATGACAAAAGGTTAAACTCGTCATCCTGAGCGCCAGCGAAGGATCTCAGAATTAAACACGAGATTCTTCGGCTTCGCCTCAGAATGACGCGCGTATTTAGGCATTTGGCATTGATTTGCCTGCCCGCCTCTGGAGGGAACTTTGGATTTTGACATTTGGATTTATTAATTTATGTGGCAAACCGTTACCAACAAAGTCCATTGGAATAAACTTGTTTCATCCCAGCCCCATGCTCGCTTTCTCCAATCTTGGGACTGGGGCGAGTTTC
>MHKO01000011.1:9593-10907 GCA_001818435.1 Candidatus Komeilibacteria bacterium RIFCSPLOWO2_02_FULL_48_11 | reverse complement strand
GAAAACAACCAAACGCTCTGGCGGGTTTTTTTAAGGCGATGAACCAACAGCTTCAAAAGCGCTCCCACCGCTATGGCGTAAAAAAACATAACAAATATCAAGGGACCTTTGATGACATTGATAATCATGCCGCCCGACCCTTCAGCTTGGGAAGTCAGGAAAGGATTGATTTCCACGCCGGAAAAATAGACAAATTTTAAATTGGCAAACCAAAAAACGACGTTAATTAAAAAAAATAACGCCCACACAATGATCGGGATTGTCCGGATGCGGCGTTTGACCGATAAATAAAACAAAATAACCCCGGACAGGCTGGCCATCCAAAAAAGGGAAACAATAAAAGTTTGCGTCAAAACCGCGGCAAAAACGTCGTCAACCTGCCTGACAAGATAGTAATCGTAAAATGATTTTCTGGCGAGATAACTGAAAACCGCAATCAAAATAAAAATCAAAATCGCGTAGAGAACGCCTGACTGCTTAAATTTTTTTTTCATGGTTTAGAGCCCCACTTTTATCCCCGGGCCCATGGTGGCGCAGAGGGTCGTGGCCTGGATAAACGTTCCTTTGGAAGCTATTGGCCGACTGGCTTTAACCGCGTCATAAGCGGCTTGGATGTTCTCTTTGAGCTTGTCCGGCCCGAACGCCACCCGGCCCACCAGCAAATGAAGATTGCCGGTGTCATCATTTTTAAAGGTAACTTTGCCGTGAACCAAATCTTTTACGGCTTTAACCGCGTCCGGCGTGACCATGCCATCCTTTGGGGAAGGCATTAAGCCCCTGGGACCTAAAATTTTGGCCACTGGGGCGAGCTTGGGCATAAAAGCCGGCTCGGCCACTAGCACGTCAAAATTTATCTTGCCTGTAGTGCGAATTTCATTAATGATTTCCTCCCCACCAGCCAGGGCAGCCCCGGCTTCTTTGGCAGAGGCGGGATTGGCGGTTAACACCGCGATACGCTGTTGTTTGCCACTCCCATGCGGCAAGACTATTGTGCCGCGCACTGTCTGGTCGCTCTGTTTGACGTCAATGCCGCACTTCACGTGCAATTCCACGCCGCTCCCTAATTTGGTATTATCCCCAGACGATAAAATAGCCACGGCTTCTTCCAGGGTGTAGGTTTTGGCGCTGTCCACTTTTTCCTTGAGCGCGCGATATCTTTTGGAACGCATAGATTATATCTCCTTCGTGGTGCTAGCGACCCCGAGACGCCGAGGTCTCCCACAATTCTTATCGTCATCCCGAGCGAGGCGTACTCGCCGAGTCGAGGGATCTCGTGGGTAACCGCTGAGATCCCTCCACTCCCCGCCGAGTACG
>MHKO01000011.1:1743-9530 GCA_001818435.1 Candidatus Komeilibacteria bacterium RIFCSPLOWO2_02_FULL_48_11 | reverse complement strand
CCTCTGGCTGGCATTCGGATTATTCGGGTCGCGATTAAACAACTTCAATCCCCATCTGCCGGGCCGTGCCTTCTACTGTTTTCATGGCTGCTTCAATTGAAGCCGCGTTTAAATCCGGCATTTTAACTTCAGCGATCTCGCGGATTTGCTTCTTGGTGACTTGGCCGATTTTCTTGGTATTGGGAGCGCCCGAGCCTTTCTCCACTTTGGCCGCTTTTTTTAAAAGCTCAGCCGCTGGCGGAGTTTTTAAAATAAAGCTGAACGTCCGATCCTGGTAAATGGTGATAATCACCGGGATTACCTGCCCGATTTTGTCTTTAGTGGCTTCATTGTATTTGGTGCAGAACTCCTGAATCGCAATGCCCTGCGGGCCCAAAGCCGTGCCCACCGGCGGCGCCGGGTTAGCCTTGCCAGCCGGGAGCTGTAACTTGACGAATGCTTTTATCTTTTTAATTGCCATAGTTGTTTGCTGTCATTGCGAGCGAAGCGAAGCCAGCCAGAGGCTGGCCACCCTTTGGGCGGCAATCCCGAAATTAATTCTGGGATTGCCACGGTCGCGAGTACGCTCCCTCGCAATGACATAGTATTAAATCTTTTCTATCTGTAAAAAGTCTAACTCCACCGGAGTCTCGCGGCCAAACATGGAAACCAGCACCTTGACCTTGCCGCGGGATTCATCCACTTCAGCCACTTTGCCTTCAAACTCTTTGAACGGACCATCAGTGATTTTTACCGGCGCGTTGACGGAAATGTCAATCTTGAACTTCGGCTCGGTTACGCCCATGCGCTTTTGCAGCGATTTAACCTCGTCTTCGGAAATCGGGGTCGGCGTGGTGCCGGCGCCGATAAAACCGGTCACGTTCGGCGTGTTGCGCACCACGTACCAGGAATCGTCGGTCACGATCATTTCCACCAGCACGTAGCCCGGGAAAATCTTTTCCGTCACATTGGCGCGCTTGCCGTTTTTTATCTTAATCTTGGTTTCCGTGGGAATCAAGACGTTAAAAATCTTGTCGCTCATATCCAGCGATTCAATGCGCTGTTTTAAATTGCGCGCCACATTCTCTTCATACCCGGAATAAGTGTGGAGCACGTACCAGCGCCGGCCTTGTTGTAGGGTTTGCTTTGGCATAATATAGAGCGATGCGAATGATGCGAATTTTTTATCCGTCATCCCGACCGAGCCCAGCAGGGCGAGTGGAGGGATCTCGGTGTTTATCCACGAGATCTTTCCGCCTACGCTAGTAAGCTACGTCGGACAAGTCGACTTATTTACAGTTTACCATCCGAAGCCTACTGGCGAAGGATGGCTCAAGATGACGTGTAGATATTCGTATCATTCGCATGTCACCCAAAGGGTGATCAGCCTCTGGCTGATAATTCGTAGATTGGCATCGCTTTTAGAATCGTTGTAACAAAAACTCCAATAACCTATTAAACCCATAATCAATGGCGCCTAAAAAAGCGGCCACAGCCAGGCTGACGCCAATCACCAGCAGGGTGGAATTAGTGGTTTCCTGTTTTGAAGGCCAGCTCACTTTGCGCAGTTCCTGGCGGGAGTCTTGGAGATACTTGATAATCGTATTCATGGGAGTATTCCCACAAATTACAAATACATTACAAATCTACAAATGAATTTTTCTTATTTGTAAATTTGTAGCTGATTCGTAAATTCGCGGGATTTTAAAATGCCCTTGCGGGCAGGTGGGGATAACTTTAAATCAATTACAACTATATAATACAATGGTTTTTGATAGAAAGCAAGTAGTTGACAAAAATAGAATTATATATCCAAATTCTTCACATCCTTGGCGTGAGTCTGGATGAATTTTTTGCGCGGGGCCACTTCGGCGCCCATTAAAATATCAAAAACTTCGTTGGCTTTTTCCGCATCTTCAACCATAACCTGCTTCATCATCCGCCTCACCGGGTCCATGGTGGTTTCCCATAATTGCTGCGGGTTCATCTCGCCCAAACCCTTGTAGCGCTGGATATTTACGCGCCCATGGGCCTCCGTGACCACAGTTTCATCGCCTTCTGCTTGATTCGCAGCCTCTTGAAACCTGTCGGCCAGAGGCTGACCAGCCTTTGGCTGGAAACTTGAAACTTGAAACTTTTTCTTTAATTGCTCCAGTTCCGCATCGCTATAAACATAATTTACTTCTCTCCCCTTTTCCACGCGATACAATGGCGGCTGGGCAATGTAGAGATGGCCTTGAGTGATGATATCCGGGAAATAGCGGAAGAACAAAGTCAAAAGCAAAGTGCGGATGTGTGCACCGTCCACGTCCGCGTCAGTCATAATGATGATGCGGTCATAGCGCAAATCCTCGATATTGAACATTTCCCCGATGTTGGTGCCCAAAGCAATCACTAAAGATTTGACTTCGTTGTTGGCCAGCATCTTGTCAATGCGGGCCCGCTCCACGTTTAAAATTTTGCCCCGCAAAGGCAAAATGGCCTGGAACCGGCGGTCCCGTCCTTGCTTGGCCGAGCCGCCGGCCGAGTCACCCTCAACGATATAGAGTTCGCTGTCTTTTGGGTCTTTGGCCGAACAATCAGCCAACTTGCCAGGCAAAGCAAAACCATCCAAAGCGCCTTTGCGCAGCACAGTGTCACGGGCCGCTCTGGCGGCTTTGCGGGCCTGGGCCGCCAGCAAACATTTGCCGAGCATGGCTTCGGCATCGCGCGGATGCTCTTCCAGCCAGGCCGCGAAAGCCTCGGAAAACACGGCATCCACCGCCGGCCGAACCTCATCATTCCCTAATTTGGCTTTGGTTTGGCCTTCAAACTGCGGCTCTTTAACTTTAACACTGACAATGGCTGTTAAACCCTCGCGCGTGTCTTCACCCTGCAAATTATCGTCTTTTTCTTTAAGATAACCCTTCTCACGAGCGTAATTATTCAAGGTGCGCGTTAAAGCGGCGCGGAACCCCACCAAGTGCGAGCCGCCCTCGGTGGTAAAGATATTGTTGGCAAAGGTATAAAGCGTTTCTTTGTAATCATCAATATATTGCAAGGCTACCTCAACATTGATGCCCTCAAATTCTTTTTCAGTGTAAAAAACATTGCCATGCTTGGTTTCGTGCCAGCGGTTCAAATGACGGACGTACGAGGCAATGCCGCCTTCAAAATAGAAAGTGTAAGCAGATTTATCTTCAGCGCGCTCGTCGTTGATGGTAATAGTCACGCCCTTGGTTAGATACGCCTGCTGGCGGATATGGTCGTAAATTGTGGCTAGATCAAATTCCAGGGTGGTAAAAACCTCTTTGTCTGGCTTGAAAGTGATGGTGGTGCCGGTGCCAGTGGCCTTGCCCACGGCTCGAACTTTCTTAAGCGGCTGGCCGCGCTTGTATTCCTGGGCCCAGAGTTTGCCTTCGCGCCGCACTTCAGCGCGCAGGTACTCGGCCAGCGCGTTGACCACGCTAACGCCCACCCCGTGCAAACCGCCCGAAACCTTGTAACCGCCTTGTCCGAATTTGCCGCCAGCGTGCAGTTTGGTGAGCACCACTTCCAAAGCCGAGGTCTTGGTGCCTTTGTGGATATCCACCGGAATGCCGCGGCCATTATCCGTAACCGAAACCATGCCGTCTGACAACAGCGTAATTTCTATGCGATTGCAGAATCCGGCCATAGCCTCGTCAATGGAGTTGTCTATCACTTCCCAAACCAAATGATGCAGGCCTTCTTTGGCCGTGTTGCCAATGTACATGCCCGGGCGTTTTCTGACAGGCTCAAGACCTTCCAGCACTGTAATCTGTTCCGCGCTGTAAGCTTGGATAGCTTTCTTTTTTGCTTCTTTTAAAGTCATGTTTTAAAAAGCATCATTGCTCATTAAGATCATTGATGATTTTACTGACAACCTCTTTCAGGCGCGGCAAATCATTTTTCACGGTCTCCCAAACCACTTCCAGCTTGACCCCAAAATATTCGTGGCTTAATTTATTGCGCATGTCGGAAATTTCCCGCCAAGCGATTTCCGGATATTTAACCTTTAGTTCGTCCGGCACATTTCCGGCCGCCTCGCCTATTATCTCCAATCTGTGCACTGCCAAGTCTTGAATTTGCCGCGTATTCAAAAAAGAGGCCTTTTCTACTCCCTCCAGATCCTGTTCAACGTAACCAATGCTCTCAATTATATCTTCTAAATAAAGTTTATATTCTCTGTTCATAAATTGGTACTTGTTCGGCTAAAATACGATCTTTCAAACGACGATGCAGAGCGTCGTACATCCCCAAATCAACCTCTTGCCCCAAACTATCCTCCAATTTATGCTCCAGCCTGATTAAATCAAGTAACGTCCTGCCGGCCGGCAATTCCACTAGCATGTCAATGTCGCTGTCGGCTCTTTCCTCGTCGCGGACAATGGAACCAAAGAGCGACGAGCGAATCACGCCCTCTTCTTTTAGTATGGGAGTTACTTTTTCCTTAATTTCTTCAATAGTTTTTGTCATATATTTTCCTCCTTTTACCTACTTTAATTTTAGCATGAATTTGATATAAAATAAAGCCTAGTCCCCTGAATTTTTTGGTTAAAATTGGGGAAAAATTTATGGCTAATTTCAGCCATTTTTTAACTATTTTTTATTGACAAAAAACCTTATCAAGAGTAAGACAATAAGACAATAAAAACAGTACCTTAACGTCAACCTTATATTTAAGGAGAGAAGGCGATGAATAATTGGCTGCGCACCACCGCGATTATCGCGCTGATGCTGGCTCTGAACGGCTGCTGGCTGCCACCATTCTTGGGTGGTGGAACTTCAAAACCCCCGGCTCCGCCGGTTCTGCCAGCGGCAATCGTGTACTGCGAGTCCGGGCCGTACGCCTATGGCCCGGACGGCAGTCATGAAGCTCAAGCGCCGGCGTATCTCAACGAGCTGGCGCAAAGCAGAACCACGCACCCGTGCGTGGCCATGCAGAGCTCGGGCGACCTGAAATATTACAATTACATCCAGTCGCTCAAGTCCGTTCCCGGGGTGCGCGGTATCATCCGCACCACAGAAAGGCAGTGGGACTTTGGCCTCAAAAAAAGCGAGGCTGATACCGTGAACTTTGCCGGCATCATGCTCTCGTGGCACAGCCCGCAAGAGCCCGGAGAGTGGGTCCAGCAGTATGTGGACGCGCTCCAGAGCGAGGGTGTGGGGTTGCTTTTTGATGTTGAATACCCTATCTGGGACACCAAAAAAGCATATCCCCACACCGAAGATGACAAAGAGTTGGCAAAAGTTTGGGGTTATGACCTTGATAACCCTAATATGTACATTGAGTTCAGGTGCCGACAAATTGCCACTATCGTGCGCCTGATATATCTCATGGTCAAAACCAAGTACCCGCAGTACACTATGTGCATTGTGTACAGCGGGTACCCGGGAGCGGACTACTTCGGTCGCACTGTGCAGGAGCAATATGGGTGCGACTGGGGCCTGATGTTTGACCCCAAACTCTCATGGCCCGGCGCTGGCCGCCTGCCGCCAATCACGCACGCCGTGTGCGGGCATAACTCGTTAATCCTGCCGCCGGCAGTCCGCGCCGCAATAATGGACTTCCCAGGCCCGATCCTGCATATGATAAACCTCTTTGGCACCGAGCCAGCTGACCAGCTTGAGGCCTGGTACCATGAGCAGATTCAAGACCGGCTCTCGCTCCTGCGGCACGGCAGAGGCGATGGCCTGGCGCGGTTCCCGCTCGGGGAATTGTGGCAGGTGAGCGCGGCTGACCTTATGGTCAACCGCGTGCTCGCCGAAGAGGTTAAAAAACTGGAACAGCGGCAGTAACCGTCCGCTGTTCCATAAACATAAAACGGCGCGTTTCAACACGAAAAACGCCGTTTTTCTTTTACCCCCCTCCTTTACCAAGAGCCTGTCCCGAGTATTCCGAGGGAAGGGGGTAGGGGGCGGTCATCCCCAGAACTTAATGCTATAGACAAAATACATTATGTAGCCAGCCACCAAAAACGCGCCTTCCAAGCGGGTTAGGCGCTGGCTGGTTTTAAGCATTAAAGAAACCAGAATGGCGAAAAAAACCACCATCGGAAAATCAAAAATAAGCAAATCCGGGTGGATTTTTATAGGCTGGATGAGGGCGGCCAGGCCCAGAACCAGAAAAATATGCAAAACATTGGAGCCAATGATGTTGCCAACTCCCACCTCGGCTTTATGGCGCGCTGAAGCCAAAATCATGGTCGCCAGCTCCGGAGCCGAAGTGCCGATAGCCACAATCAAAATGCCTATTAAAAACTCGGACAAGCCGAATTTTGCCGCCAGCACCAAAGATGAATCAACAAAAAGCTTGGCCCCTAAAACCACCAAAGCCAGGCCTAAAAAAATAAAAGGCCAAGAGTGGGAGCGGACATAGCCTGATCCGAACTTGCTGACAAAGCTCTGGTGGGATTCATGAATTGAATACCAGACAAAAACCGCGGCTAAAAGAACTAAAATCAAGCCATCCTGCCGGGTTAAAAGAAGGTCATAGCCCAAAAAATAAATAACCACGGCGTATAAAAAAAAGAAAGGCACTTCATGGCGCAAAGTTCCTTTATGGATGGAGATGGGATTAAACAAAGCGGCAATGCCCAAAACAGCGCCAATTTTAAAAATGGTGGCGCCTAAAGCGTTGCCGATTATCAAGTCCCCGGCCTGCCGGGCCGAAGCCATAACCGCCACCGTCAGCTCCGGCAGCACCGCGGCCAAGGCCACTACCGTCAGTCCCACCCCGACCACCGAGAGGCGGAGCTTGGCGCCCAAAGAGGAGGCGTGGTCAACAATCAAATCCGCGCCTTTGAACAAAGCAACCAAGCCTAATATCAATAATATAATAACCCAAGCTAGCACAAATTAAAATTTATGTTTTTCCGAAGAGTCTTCATGCGCCGGCTCGCGGTGCGTCCGGTTGTCCATCTCGTCGCCGATGTTCAAGAGATGAAAATCCAAGTGCAACCCGCCCCAGGCATCGGCGAGCAGATTATAGACCCAGGCTAAAAGCGCGCCCAGCACCACCCCAAAGGCAATCGCTAATACCACGCCAATAGCCACGGTGGAGAGTCCGGTCAAAACCTGAAATTGGGTGGCCCCGCTTAAAATAGCCGCCGCGGTAAAGGCCAGATATATCACCACGCTTAAAAACCCGCCGACCCGGGCGCCCGAGGCAATGCCGATTTTTTTAAGTTCGTACATATTTTATGTTTATTTAACGCTGTCATTCCGAGCGCAGCGAGGAATCCCATTGATTTAGCAATGTCCATCTTTTATCCCTGGGATCCTTACGCTCCACCCCCGCGTTGCGGGGGCTTCGCTCAGGATGACAGCTTTTATTATCTAAAAATAACTTTTAATTTTTTCTCTAAAACCTGTTTTAATCTCTCAATCACCTCCTCCACCTCCCGAGCTTCCAATGTCCGGTCAGTGGAGCCAAAAGTCAGCCGGAAGGCCAGAGAAGTGCCTTCGCCCAAGCCATGATAAACGTCAAAGAGCTTCGTTTGTTTGAGGAGCGGGTCAAAATTAGTCATTACCTCCTCAATCTCTTTATATTGTACTGCCTCTGGCACTACCATTGCAAGATCTCGCTCCACCTGCGGATAATAAGGCAAGCTCTTAAAAACACGCCGCTCGTCCGGCAAATTTTTTATGGCCTCATCCAAATCAACAAGCAACGCCGCGGCGCTGGAACGGAAACGCAAGCTTGGCAAACTGGCTTTGGGATAGATATTGATTTGCCCTAAATCGCTTTTGCCAAAAAAACCTTCAGCTAAACCGCGAAGACGGCGGCATAAAACCTCATCGCTCGC
>MHKO01000011.1:1444-1691 GCA_001818435.1 Candidatus Komeilibacteria bacterium RIFCSPLOWO2_02_FULL_48_11 | reverse complement strand
ACAAACACTTTGCCGATTTCAAACAAGCTGAATTGCTCGCGAGGCAATAGCGAGCTGTTTTGCGCCAGTTTGGAAAGCATCCATGGCAGAAGATTGGCGCGCAGATATTTGTTTTCCGCGTTCACCGGATTAGCCACAACTATATGCTCTTTGTCTTTGACCCCGGAAAGAGCCAGCAATTTTTCGTCGTAAAACGAATACGTTAAAATCTCGGAATAGCCGCTGGCGATTAAAAACTGCCGCAATT
>MHKO01000011.1:558-1340 GCA_001818435.1 Candidatus Komeilibacteria bacterium RIFCSPLOWO2_02_FULL_48_11 | reverse complement strand
ACGGTACTTTGACTACCAGACTACCGCCTGTACCCGACACAATAAAACCCAATGATTGCAAAATCGATTTTATCTTGGCAATAGGAACGTCAATGCCCAGGAGGCGCGTGATTTCGGATATTGGCAATTTAATTGTGTTACCGAGACGCCGCGCCGCGGCCGTCTCTACGGAGACAATGCCGCGCAACACCGTGCCGCCGGACAATTCCGCAATCATGGCAGCAGCCTTTGTAATGGCGTCTTCCACTGCGTCAAAATCCACGCCTTTCTCAAACCGCATTGATGATTCGCTGCGCAGCCCGAGCGCACGCGATGTTTTGCGCACTGAAACCGAATCAAACACCGCTGCTTCTAATATAATAGCTGTTGTGCCTGCCGCGACCCCGCTCTCCTGGCCGCCCATTATTCCGGCAATGGCAATCGGATTCTTGCCGTCCGTAATAACGAGCATCGAATCATTTAGATTATAGGTATTGCCGTCCAAAGCCAGTATCTTCTCCCCTCGTTTGGCTCGGCGAACAACAATCCGCGTCAATCTGCGTTTTAATCTGCGTGTATCCGCTTCTATTTCTATTCCAAACGCGTGTAACGGTTGTCCTAGCTCCATCATCACGTAATTCGTCACATCCACAACATTGTTGATAGGCCGAATCCCCACCTGACGAAGTTTATTCTGCAACCACATTGGCGAGGGAGCAACTGTAACATTCTCAATGACGCAGGCCGTGTATTTTGGGCACAGAGCTTTGTCGTTTATGTGTACAGAAATTACCGACGATGCT
>MHKO01000011.1:0-537 GCA_001818435.1 Candidatus Komeilibacteria bacterium RIFCSPLOWO2_02_FULL_48_11 | reverse complement strand
TTGTATCTTCCGCCCGAACAGGGCAGCCACTTCCCTCGCCAACCCTTGCACCGAAAAACAATCCGCCCGGTTGGGCGTAATTTCCAACTCCAGAACCGGTTCATCCAATTCTAATAATTTGATGACATCCTCTCCGATTTTTACATTATCAGGCAAGATGAAAATGCCCATGTGGTCATCCCCAATTCCCAGTTCGCGCTGGCTGCACAGCATGCCGTCTGACGCCAGGCCGCGGATTTTGCGTTTCTCCACTTTGGGAATGCCAATAACCGACCCGCCCGCGAGCACTACCGGCACTTTGTCCCCGGTTTTGATATTCGAGGCGCCGCACACGATTTCCAAGAGCTTATTCTTCCCAATGTCAACCTTTGGCAAACAGAGCTTGTCCGCGTCCGGGTGGGGCTTGATTTCCTTAATCTGACCCACCACGATTTTTGACAGCCCTTGCGAATTGTCAACAATTTTTTCCACCTCGCTTCCGGACAACGTCAACTTCTCCGCGATTTGTTCCGGAGTTTTATCGATTTTGACGAATTG
>MHKO01000010.1 GCA_001818435.1 Candidatus Komeilibacteria bacterium RIFCSPLOWO2_02_FULL_48_11 | reverse complement strand
TGTTTTTTCTCCCACTCATCCCGCCAAAACCAGACATACTCAACTTGCGGCAAACCTTCGGCTGCAAATAATTTCTTCTGAACAACTTTATCCATAGCCACAGCCGAAGCTAATACACCGCAACCGACATAAGGAAGCCCGGTGAGCTCTAAAAATCCCTGCACCGTGCCGTCTTCGCCATACGGGCCATGGAGCACGGGAAAAACGACGTCTATGCGGTTTTCGCCTCCACTCCAAACCCTCACCCTACCCTCTCCCTGGAAGGGAGAGGGGATGTCTAATTTTGCCCTCTTCTTTAGTCCCCTCTCCTCTCTGAGGAGAGGGCTAGGGTGAGGAGCGGAGGGCTCGGCTGGTAAAACAAAGTTGCTCTCGCTCGGCGCTTCGCCTGACTTCAAAAACTTCATGGACTCCGGCCCGGCGATCCATCGCCCCTCTTTGGTAATGCCAATCGGGATAACCTCGTACTTTTCTTTATCCAGTTTTTCAATCACCGATGAAGCGGAAACCAAGGACACCTCGTGTTCTCCTGAACGCCCACCGAATAAAACTGCTATGCGGATTTTTTGGTTATTAGACATATATTTGTCATCTCGAGGCCTAGACGAAGTGAGTAAGTCACAAGAAACGCATATTTGCGATTTACTGATAAATATAGATTTTCTTGGCAGGCCGAGAGATCCCCTAATTATGAGCAACTACCAGGGGATCTCTCACCCTGCCTTGTTCCTCATGTTTAAAAACATTCGTTGTTAATAGACGTCCATTTTATAAAATTTTGTTTAAGTAAGGGTTCGAGATGACAATTACTAAGACTCTGTAAATAAATCTTTCCATTCCGGATTAAATTTGTTAATCATAATAACTTTCTTGAGACGGCTGTACTTTTTTAACTGCTTTTCTCTCATGATAGCAACCTCAATATTGTCAAAATGTTCGTAATAAACCAATTGATTAATGTTATATTTCTTAGTAAAACTTTTGGCTATTTTATTCTTATGCTGCCAAGCTCTGCCTACTAATGAATTCGTCACTCCAACATAGAATACTGTGTGCCAGCGATTAGTCATTATGTATATATAGTAGTTTTGATGCATTTTTCATCTTTAATACCGCGGCCATAAAGACGAAGTAATAGACATACTTTCTTAATCAAACTGGAATAAATAATAATGATGGAATTAGTGAGAGTAGATAGATTGCTAAAATCACAATATACCATCCCCACTCACTTCTATACCATGGTTTAAAAGTGTCTAATTTTTTCTTGTCAGATGTGTAGAGTCTAAAAATGAAAGCGATAACAAGAAAACCAAAGAAAGTACCCTTTTGTTTCTGATTCAATATAATTTGTTCTGACATAAATTTATTTATCTATTAATCAAACGACTCATTTGTTTAAAATTTATTGCAACAATCTTGGGATCTCTCACCCTGCCTCGTCCCTAGCGTTGATTGACATTAATCGCTAATAAAAGTCCATCGTGTTGAATCTTGCTCATGCCAGGGTTCGAGATGACAAGAGACAGAGCCTCGGGATGACAGTAAGGCCTGGACTCTGTTAATCAACAACTTTTCTCTCAATCAGCGGATTTATCCTAGACACAATCTCATAATTAATAGTATGCGCCATTTCGGCCAAATCATGGGCCGTAATGGCTTCGTCGCCCTGCTGGCCGATTAAGACCACCTCATCCCCTTCGAATACGCGGCCCGCGTCGGTGATATCCACAATCGTCATGTTCATGCACACCAATCCCCTAACTGGACAGCGAGTGCCATTGATTAAAACCTGTCCGCGGTTTGATAATCCCCTATCAAACCCTTCGTAATAACCAACCGGAATAATGGCCAGCCGGGTTTGACGCCGGGTTTGATAAGTACATCCATAACTCACAAAAGAATTAGCCGGATAATCTTTAACTTGCAAAACCTGGGTTTTCCAGCTTAAAACCGGTTGCAGACTGAAGTCTGGTTTTTCTTTTTTAACAAAATGTTCAAGCTCACTGGCTGGCCAGATGCCATAAAGCCCGATTCCCAAACGCACCGCGTTGTGCCAAGAATCCGGCAGGCTCAAAATAGCCGTGGTTTTGGCTAGATGATAAAGCTGGCTGTCAAACCCCGCGCGCTCAAGCTCGCCCCGGGCCAGGCTGAATTCCTCAAGCTGTTTTTTAGTATAAGTTATATTGCCGAACGGATCAGCCAAGTGACTGAAAAAACCCTTGATGTGAAGCGAGCCAAGTTTGGCTATCTGATGGGCAATTGCCACTGCTTCGGCTGCAGGAATGCCCAGACGGCCCAAGCCAGTGTCGATTTTTACCTGCACGCGCAGTTCCCCGTCTTTCACCAAACGAGCTAACCGCTCGGCCTGGCCAAGACTCGACACTGTTACTTCCACGCGCTCTTCCCGGCACCAGTTAATCATGCCCGGTTCTTCCGGCACATAAGCTAAAACCAGAATCGGCTCTTTAATGCCATGCCGGCGCAAAGTTTGCGCTTCATCCACCGTGGCCACCGAAAAATAATCAACCGCTTCCTCGATAACTTCGGCCACTTGAGCCAGGCCATGGCCATAAGCATTGGCTTTGACTACGGCAATCAGTTTGCGCTCTTCGCCAATCAAATCGCGAATTGAGGCGACGTTGTGTTTCAAAGCGCTCGCAGAAATTTCAACCCAAGTGTGAGACATGTAAAAAGTTTCGAGTTTCAAGTTACAAGTTACAAGATTTAAAAAGCAAAAAATTTATCGTCTTGAAACTTAAAACTGGTAACTTGAAACTAATTATGCTGATTTACTAATTTTTGACCGGCCACCCATCCAAACCCTAAGTACCTTTGGAATTTCTATTGACCCGTCTGGCTGCTGGTAATTTTCCATAATCGCCACCATGGTCCGGCCCAAGGCACAAACAGTATTATTAAGCGTGTGAACAAATTTCTTGTTGCCATCTTTGCCGGCGTACTTTATGCCCAAGCGCCGGGCCTGGAAATCAGTGTCATTGCTGCAAGAAGCCACTTCGCGGTATTTCCCCTGCCCTGGCAACCAGCCTTCAATATCGTACTTTTTGGCGTTCGGGGCCCCAATGTCGCCAGTGCACATATTAAGCACCTGGTAAGGAATTTTCAAAGACTGCCAGAACTTTTCCGCTATTTTTAACATCTCTTCATGTATTGACCAAGAATCAGTCTCATTGCAGAAAACGAACATTTCCAATTTATCAAACTGGTGGCCGCGGATAATGCCGCGCATGTCTTTGCCGGCGGCTCCGGCCTCGCGCCGAAAGCAGGTGGAAAAACCAAAATATTTTAGAGGCTCATCAGCCACGTCAAGCACTTCGTCCATGTGGTACGAAGCTAAAGGCACTTCAGACGTGCCGATTAAATACATTTTTTCTTCCTCGCTGTTCACCTGGTAAATCTCGTTCTCGTCAGCCGGAAAAAACCCGGTACCGAACATGGCCCGCTCGCGCACCAGTATAGGCACCAGCATGGGAATAAAGCCCTTGTCGCGCATAAATTGGGCGGCATATTGAATTAGCGCGAATTCCAGCATCACTAAATCATTTTTTAAATACCAAAAACGCGCCCCAGACACTTTGGCCCCGCGCTCCATGTCAATTAAATCCAGTCTTTCGCCCAATTGCCAATGCTCTTGGGGTGGGAACGTGAACTTGGGAACCTTGCCCCAAGTTTTTACCACCACATTGCCGGTTTCGTCTTGGCCCACTGGCACGCTACTGTGAGTTATGTTCGGCAGTTGGATTAACAAATCGCGCCAATCATCTTCAATGGACTTAAGCTTGGCTTCTAATTTTTTGATTTTCTCGCCTAATGATTTTAAACTGGCTATTTCCTTTGCCTCTGGCTTGGATTTGCTTTTTTGATTCAATGCCGCGCGCAGAGAATCTATTTTGGAAACCAGCTCGCGCCGCGCGGCATCAAGTTTTAAAATATCATCCACATCCACCTCGCATTTGCGGATTTGGTTGTTGGTTTTTATTTTGTCTGGATTCTGGCGGATGAAATTGAGATCAAGCATAGTCATTAGTCCCCTCTCCTCCCAGAGGAGAGGGTAGGGTGAGGAGTGGAGCGGTAAAATTTTGTACTCCGTACCCTCACCCTACCCTCTCCCTTGAAGGGAGAGGGGATGTTAGGATTTAGGCCGAAGGGTCGGAAATAAAATTACTTCTTTGATGTTCCGACTGTCCGTCAACAAAGAAACTAGGCGGTCAATGCCCATGCCAATGCCAACTGTGGGCGGCATGCCGTGGGACAGAGCTTCAATAAAATCCTCATCAATGGGCTGGGCTTCTTCATCCCCTTTGGCACGCAACTTTTGCTGGGCAACAAAACGGGCCCGTTGCTCCTCGGGGTCGTTAAGCTCGGAAAAAGCATTGCACATTTCCAGTCCTTCGCCCAAAACCAGTTGGAAGCGCTCCACGTAGCGCGGATCTTTTTCTTTCTGCTTAGCCAAAGGAGAAAGCTCCACCGGATGGTCGGTGATGAATGTTGGTTGCACCAAATGCTTACGCACGAACTCTTTATAAAGTTCATCGCACAGCTTGCCGCGGCCATCGCGGGCCGTAATCTCCTTAAGCCCCAAGGCTTTGGCTTTTTTGTAAAGCGAGGCCTGGTTCGGATATTTCTCTATATCCAATTTGGCGTACTTAATAAGCGCGTTGCGGAAAGTCAGGCGCTTAAACGGCCGGCTGAAGCTTATTTCTTTGCCTTGATAAGAAATAACCGTGTTGCTGCCAATGCTTGAGAGCAGCTCCAGCATCAAATCCTCGGTTTCTTCCATCATGCTCTCGTAGTCGCCGTAAGCGCGGTACAGCTCAACCTGGGTGAATTCCGGATTATGAGCCCAGTCAATGCCCTCGTTGCGGAAACAGCGGCCGATTTCATAGACCCGCTCAAAGCCGCCGATAATCAGGCGCTTTAAATAAAGTTCGGGCGCGATGCGCAAGTACAAATCAGTGTTCAGGCTGTTATGGTGCGTTACGAATGGCCGGGCATTGGCTCCACCAGGAATGGGCTGAAGGATGGGCGTTTCCACTTCCAAATAGCCGCGGTTATCCAAAAAAGAACGGATTGTTTTAATGACCTCCCTGCGCACCAAAAACAACCGCCGCACCTCGGGGTTGGCAATTAAATCCAAATAACGTTTGCGGAACCTAACCTCAATGTCTTGCAAACCGTGCCATTTCTCCGGCAAAGGAGCCAAGGCTTTAGTGAGGAGCTTCCAATTTTTGATGAGCAAAGTCGGCTCCCCTCGCTTGGTTTTAAAAGCCATCCCCGCGGCTTGGATAAAATCGCCGACATCCAAAAGGTCCACGAAAATCTGGTAAGATTTTTTCTGGAGTTGGTCTTCTTTGGCGTAAAGCTGCAGACTGGAGCTGCCGTCTTCCAGGTGCAAAAAAGTGGAGCCGCCGTGATTGCGGATGCTCTTGATTCTACCCACCACCGTAATTTCGGCGCCTGATTTCTCTAAATGCTCAAAAGTCTGCCCAGCCGCGGCCAAAGTATGGGAGCGGAAAGCGGTCGGCGGATAAGGATTTATTTTCTGGCGCCGCGCTCGCTTAAGGCGCTCCTGGCGAGCTACTATCTCGTCTTTGTCGTTCGCGTTGGTGATTGCTTTTTGACTGGACATACCCACAGTATAACCAAAAAGCGTGAATTACGCAATGTCAATAATCTTATAGACCGCGGGGCCTTTGGGGGTTTTTACTTCGCAGGCATCGCCTTTATACTTGCCTAAAAACGCCTGCCCCAGAGGCGATTCGTTTGATATCCGGCCCTCTGCGGGATTGGCTTCGTTTGAACCGACAATAGTGTATGCCTGCTGGGCGCCCTCTTTCTCAACCGTGATGACGTCGCCAATATCCACCCGATTGGGTTCGGATTTCAGGGAACTGATTACCTCGGCATTCTTGAGCGCGGCTTCAATTTCCATAATCCGGCCTTCAACAAAAGACTGCTCTTCGCGAGCATCCGCGTATTCGGCGTTTTCCGAAAGGTCGCCCAGCTCTTTGGCCTCTTTGATGCGGCTGGCAATCTCAATCCGCCTGACGTTTTTTAAGTGTTCAACCTCTTCTTTTAATTTTTTATAACCATCATCAGTAAGATACGTTGTTTTATCTGGCATGAAGCTCTAAATTTAATTTTAAACAGTATGTATAATACGGGTACTGTTCAAAATGTCAAGGGGAAAAATAATATTCAAACATCTTCTTGGCAATGGGTGTGGCTGAGATGTTGCCGCCCTGACCTCTTTCTATCAAAATGGTGATTACCAGCTCCGGATTTTTATACGGCCCAAACCCGGTGAACCAGGCATGGGGCGGCTCGCTGGCGCTGTATTCAGCGGTGCCGGTTTTACCAGCCAGCTCCACCGGCGCGTTCGCGAGCGAAGCAGCGCTGCCCGAGATTACGGCCTGCCTCATCCCCTGCCTGATGACATCAATGGCCTCAACTGGAGACACCTGGTCGCGGATGATTTCAGTTTTAATTGGAAAAACATTGCCGTCAGGAACCGCCATTTTTTCTACCAAATGCGGCTTAAAAAGAACGCCGCCATTGGCTATAACCGCTGTAAAATTCGCCACCTGCAGCGGCGTAACCAAAATATCGCCCTGGCCAATGGCTAAATGGTAAGTGTCGCCCAAAAACCAGCGCTCTCCTTTAGCCTCTAACTTCCATTCTTTAGAAGGCAAAAAACCAGCGCTCTCGGATGGTAAATCAATGCCAGAAAGCGCGGTTAAACCAAAACGCTTGCCATACTCAACAATGCGCTCTAGGCCTAATCCAGCAATGTCGCCATAGCCGCCGCCAATGGTGTAAAAATAAGTGTTAACCGATTCGGCCAAAGCGCGCCTGATATCGGTTAAACCATGTCCCCCGGCTTTCCAATCCGGGAAAAAATAATTATTGACGCGCAAGCCGCCGGTGGAAAGCACGGTCAAATGCTCGCTGGCCACGCCCTCAGCCAAAGCCGCGGCGCCGATAATGAGCTTAAAAGTGGAACCAGAGGGATACTCGCCGGAAACAGCGCGGTTATAAAGCGGTTTTTTAGGGTCAGAGAGCAAGGATTGATACGACTTGGCGCTTATGCCTTTGGCAAACAGCTGATTGTCGTACCAGGGATAGCTTACCAAAGCGCGCACGGCCCCGTCCCGCGGATCCAGGGCGATAATCGCGCCGCCCGGAGCTTTTAGTTTCTTGGCCGCGGCTTCCAGCTCGCGCGCGGCCAATTGCTGTAATTTTAAATCCAAATTCAAATAGAGATTGTAGCCGGGCACGCTGGCGCGCTGGTCAAAAAGTTTTTTCTCTTTGCCTAAAGAATCAACCTCAATTAACTGCACTCCATTTTGACCATGCAGTTCTGCCTGATAATTTTTTTCAATTCCGGTTTTTCCGATGTGCTCGGGCAGGCTATAACCGTCAAGGCGCCAGACCTCAAATTCTTCCTCGGTCATTTTGCCGGTGTAACCCAAAACATGGGACAAGCTCGGCTCCGCCAAATAAGACCGCTGCTCCACCGGGCTCACAATAATCCCCTGCCAATCCTCGGCCCGTCGCCGGAGCGTTATGGCCTGCTCCTGCGTTAGACCCCGCCTTATTTCCACGGGATTAAAACTCCCTCGGCTCACGCGGGCGAATGATTCCACTAAATCAAAATGTTCTCCCCCGACAATTTGGGCAATGGCGCTAAAAATAACATCTTCGTCTTCCTGGCGCTTGGGCAAATCGCCAGGCACCACGTACAAGGCGAAATCCGGAACATTGTAAGCCAAACGAGCGCCGCTTTTGTCAAAAATAACGCCCCGGGGAGCGGCTATTACCTGTTTGCGGATGCGATTGGCTTCAGCCGCGCCGTAATATTCCGCTCCGCGCACCACTTGCAAATAATAAAGCCGGCTGACCAAAACAAAAAACAAAAACAGGCCGGCGTAAAAAAGCGCGCTGTTATTGCGGAATTTAGCCCACTGGTAGCGGGGGTGTTTGCGGTAAGAGTCAGCCACTACGATGTCGCCGTCTATTTCCGGCACCATTCCGGCCAGGGAGCGGTCTTTTATGTCCCCGCCCTCTTCTTTAATTATAAACGGATCGTATCTCATTGTTTTGTTTATCTAATTAAGAACCAGCGCGCGAAGAGCCGCTTTAAGCGCGCCCCAAACGCCAAGGACGCCAGAACGATTAAGCTAAACGCCACAGCCGACAGGCCTGTTTTCCCGGCCGCGGCCCAGAGGTTAAACTCAGCGCTCCGTCCCGGCAAATAATCGAGCAAAAATAAAATCAGATAATACCCGGCATAATACAAAGCTCCTATCAACAGGCTGAAAATGGCAATGGCGCTCATTTTGTTTATGCCAAAAAAAGAAGCCAAAAGCTGCCGGGCGAGAATATAGACGACAAAATGCCAACCGAGCATGACTCCAAAAGGAAAAAGCGGCGCGGTTAAATCAATAAGCAAGCCGGTTAACATGGCCGAGATCATGGCCTCGCGGTCACGATGAGTCAAGAGAAAAATTATCACCAACAGAAGCGAGACGGAAATTTTCACCTCCAAACCCAGTCCGGCTAAAAAAAACAGGTCAATCAAAAAACACAAAAAACTAAAAATAATCGCCGCTAAAAACATAAGGCTTATGGAACCGTTTTCACCACGCCCACAATTTTAACATTAGGCAAAGATACCAGGGGTTCAAGATTAGCGCGCTTAAAAAGCTCGCCTTCTTTGTAAAACACGGCCGCCACTTTAGCGATAACCAATCCCGGCGGGGTATTTTCTTCCAACGCCGAGGTGACGATAAGGTCATTGACCGCGATGGCGGTGTCTTGAGGCAAAAGCTCCAACGAGAGCGACAAGCCCATTTTACCCTTAACAATGGCCTGCACCGAGCTGTCACGGGCCAGCGAGGCGGCAATGCTGCTTTCGCTGTCAACCGTTAAAAGAACCAGGGCCGTGCCGGGCGTAACACTCGCCACTTT
>MHKO01000009.1 GCA_001818435.1 Candidatus Komeilibacteria bacterium RIFCSPLOWO2_02_FULL_48_11 | reverse complement strand
ATGCTGACGCGCATCGCCGAGGCGTTTGGCAAGGATTTAAACGTGTCGTTTGGATAGGGTTTATTATGAAAGAAGAATGGCTGGCCTTTGAATGGCCCAATGTTTATTTTTATCAGATAATTGTGCCGGCCGAGGCCTGGATGTTTGATTTTGCCAAATATTCCAAGGGACTGACAAAATTGGCCACCACGCAGGAGCGGGGCACCAGTTGTATTTACGTTATCCGGGCGGAGTACGAGCAGGCTGGCCAGGAATTTTTCCAGCGCGTAGTACGTTCTCCGCAAGTAATGTTTTATATTCTTAATAAAGTTCACCAAGCGGCTGAACACATTTTTACTCTGGGCAAAAAATGGAACTGGGACGTTTTTCCTAAATTATCCGATAAAGAATTATTGGCCCGCCACCAACAATTATTCAAATGGGATGATCAGTTGTGGAAACAAGGCCAGATTCAAAATTTACTGGAATTACACAATAATTTTTTAACGTGCCATATTCATGAGATTCTCAAGCGCCAGTTTCCCCGGGAGGATAGCATGGCCTTGTTCACGGCTTTGACCACTTCGCTTTACCAATCCATGACCGAGCAACAGGATGAAGCTTTTATCGCCTTGCTCAAAAAACCAAATCCGGCCGCAATCCGGGCTCATTGGCAAAAGTATACCTGGATGACTTATGGCTGGGGCGGACCGGCTTTGAGCTATGAGTATTTTTTGGAAATAATCGCTACCGCCCGGCGTCAGGTGGGCATTGTAAAAAATATCAAAGCCAAGCAAGGCCGACGCCGGCAGTTTCTCCTTAAGCAACGACGGATTTTAGCCAAGTTGCCGCCGGCCGAGCGGCGGCTGGCTATTTTATTGTACAGCCTCATGGAATCAAAATTGGAGCGCGTGGATGCCCATTCCCAGACTTATTTTTTGGCTGATAAAATTAATCTGCAAATTGCCAAGCGCTTGGGGCTGTCTATCAATCAAGTGCGCATGGTCATGCCCCGTGATATTCCAAAAATGTTTAAGAATCCCAATCCCGATGTCTTGAACCGCGAATATGATTACGTATTATATTGGTTTGAGAAATTGAAAGGCGTGAAGAAGCTAGTGGGCGCGGCTGTGCGCAAGCAATTCGATTATGTGGCTAAGCGGTTGCCTAAAGTGGCCAAGGTTGATAGTTTAGAAGGAGAATTGGCTTTTCCGGGCAAGGTGCGGGGCAAAGTTCGCTTGATTTTAGACATTAAAGACGCGGCCAAGTTCCAGTTCGGCGAGATTCTGGTGACCCGCATTACGGACCCCAGTTTTGTGGCTATCATGAAAAAAGCCAAAGCCATTGTCACGGACATTGGCGGCATTACTTCGCACGCGGCCATTGTGGCGCGTGAGCTTGGGATTCCGTGCGTGATTGGGACCAAGGTTGCCACAAGGGTTTTAAAAGACGGGGATAGGGTGGAGGTGGATGCGGAAAAGGGGATTGTGAGGAAAATTTGACTTTTGATTAAGTTTCGATTATTGTAGAAATGAGGCTATATTAAGGCGTTAAAAATCGAAACTATGCTCAAAAAAGAGATAATTTGGCGGGAAATCCTGCACCAGGCATTTTCCAAGAACAATCTGAAATTCACCCAAAAAGAGCTTTCAGAAAAGCTTGGCGTTTCTATTTCTACTGTTCATAACGCGCTTATTTTGCCGCGCCAGACAGCCGCCATAATTGTAACTGGCAGGAATTTCAGGGTTGCTGACAAGGAGAAGTTTCTGCTTCTGTGGGCAACGCACCGCCAGCTGGCAAAAGACATTATCTTCAAAGCGCGCGTTGAGTCTCAATCGGTTCAGGAGCTTGAGGGGCTGATGCCGCCCACAGTCATGTTTGCCGCCTACAGCGCCTATGCGCGCGAATATCACGCGGCGCCGGCTGACTATGACACGGCGTATGTTTATCTTAAAGAAGAAGATTTGTCAGCCATGAAAAAACGGTTTCCATCCTCTCGGGGCGAGCCGAATGTCATTGGTTTGAAATCCGACCCGCATCTTGAGCGTTATGGATATTTCCCGCCTTTGGTGCAGACTTTTGTTGACTTGTGGAATCTGCCGCAATGGTATGCCAAAGATTTTTTGGATGACGTAAAAAAACGATTAAACGCATGAGCGAGTATTATCACAACCTTGTTACTAAAAAGAGCTTTGAGATTCTTAAGCAGCTTCAGAGGACTCATAATTTTATTCTTATCGGCGGCTGGGCCGTTTTCGTATGGACAAAATCGCTAAAGTCAAAAGACATAGACATTGTTCTTGATTATCTTGAGCTTGAAAAATTCAAGGGCCAGTACGAGCTGACAAAAAATGACCGCCTGAAAAAATACGAAGCCAAAGAGGGCGAGGTGGATATTGACATCTATGTGAACAATTATTCAAACCCGGGCTTGCCCGCGGAAGAGATTGAAAAATACGCGGTGCCGCGCGCCGGCTTCCGCGTGCCCAGGCCGGAAGTTTTATTGATGTTGAAGCAGGTTGCGCACGAGGCGCGGTCGGGCACGCCCAAGGGAGCCAAGGACGCGATTGACATTGTGAGCTTGTTGGCTGATGGCGAGATTGATTTTGCTTTTTACAACCAACTGCTTGATATTTATAAAAAGAGCGGATTAAAAGAAAAACTGAAGGCTTTGTTGAAAAGCATGAACCAGGTGCCGGAGCGCAATCTTAATCAACACGCTTTGAGCCGGTTGCGGTCTCGGGTTATGGAGCAGTTGGGTTTGTGACTGTTTTGAAAGACGGGGATAAGGTGGAGGTGGGCGCGGAGAAGGGAGTGGTGAGGAAAATTAAATAAGATATTATGCCCCAGGAAAAATATCATATAATACGCGACCGGAAATACGACCTTACGCCCGGATACTGGAATTCTATTTCCCAAACCTCGGCGCGGACCAAGGATTTTTACGGCCGCAGCCTTTCTAAAATTTGGGCATTATATAAAGATGGTTTTGGGCTCACTTTATGGCCAAAGCGGGAATATGAAGAGGCCGGGGAATATATTTCCGACAATTTATTTAAAGACAAGTACTATCAGAGAATTGCCCAAGAAATCATAAAAGAACAGGGTAAGATTGAAGTATTTTTAACGCAGCCTATTCCGGAGTTATCCAGATTGTCCTTTGATGAGCTAGTGAAGTACGCCGGCGATATCATGAGCTATTGGCTGGGATATGATGAGGTTAATGTTTTTGCCTGGTGCGTGGGCGGGGATTTTTTCAGCCAGAAAGTGCAGGAAAAATTGCGTTTGCCGGATGATGTTTTTAGCCTTTTGAGCACGCCGGACGAAAAAACAGAAGCAGGCAAACTTGAGCTGGCCGAGCTTAAAGCCGCGCGCGACGTGCTGGCAAAAAAGACATCAATTCAGAATGCGGCCAATGATCTTGCCGAACAATTCAGCTGCCTGCCGTTTGGTTATGATGGGCCTGAATATTGGGATGCTAGCCATTTTACGTCCCGCCTTTTGGAAATTTCGGAGGGCGGAACGGAAAATATCAACGCTCAAATTATCGCCATAGAAGAGGCAGACAGGAAGCGCGCGAAAGAAAAAGACAGGGCGTTAAAAAAGCACAAGATAAGCGCGCCAGATAAAATTTTGATTGACAGAATAAACACCCTGGCAGTTTGGACGGACGTGCGCAAGAAATTACAGTTCCCGTTGCATTACCGGTACGGCTTAATATTGCGAGAGCTAAAACAGAGATACAATGTTCCTTTTAGAAATTTAAGGTTTTTGCTTGTTGATGAACTTAACGAACTTGAAGGCAATAAGAAAGCCGCCGAAGAAAAAATGCTTTGGCGTTTAGGCCATGGTTTTATGGTTGAATATCAAAGAGAGAGATGCGATATTTTGTCGGAAGAGCGCAAACAGAGTATTCTTGACGAGCTGGCCGGGCAAACTACAGCCAAAGAGATTACCGGAACCGTGGCCAGCCGCGGGCCGCAATTAATATATACCGGCATTGCCAAGGTAGTGCGGCATCCGAACGAGGGGACCAAGGTTTTAGAAGGCGATTTTATTATTACCAGTATGACCTCGCCTGATTATGTAGCCATCATGCAGCGCGCTGCCGGATTCATTACCGACGAGGGCGGAGTTACCTGCCACGCGGCCATCGTGGGCCGAGAGATGGGCAAGCCGGTGATTATCGGCACTGGCAACGCCACCAAAGTCTTGAAAGACGGGGATAGGGTGGAAGTGGACACGGAGAAAGGCGTAGTAAAGAAAATATGAAACTCAATTACAACAAACTCGTCATCCACGCGCCGTGCCAGCCAGTAAAAAGTTTTAAAAAATGCTATAAGAGGATGTATGAAACAAGAGCGCATCGGCCTTATTATACGATAGCTAATCTTGGCGGCATGGGGATTCCCCTCAAGGAAGTGAGCGGCTTTGGTTATCATAATACTATTTACATTATTTCCAGAGATATGAATAATACCGCTTATTTTGATATTGAAGAAATGAAGCGGGCGACTGAGCATTTTCGCATATTATGGAAAGATGAGAAGAAAGTAGCCGAAATTATCAAAGTGATGAAAAGCCGTTTTAAAGAAGCTACACGGGCAGAGAAAGAAGCCTGGAAACAAAATTGGTCGGAAAAAACCGACAACGTTCTGCTGAAAGAAATGCGGCGATATTTTAATCTATGCTTGTCTTGCTTGGGTACAATGTATGTTTCCAATCCGCAACATGTCTCTCCCTTGGAAGAAAAAATTAATTCTCTTTTGGAAAATAATGCTCATAAAGATGCTATTTTGAATATGGCAATGTCTTATAAGGGCGTCTTGCCATGGACATCCGAGGAAAAAGAAACAGAATCAATTAATGCTTACTGGAACGATTTGAACTTAAGCGAGCAAGACAAATTGGTAAACAAACTGGTCAATAAATACGGGTGGTTTAATGAAATTGAGGGGGATAAACCATTTAATGCGGGGCACTATAGAGAAAAAATCATAAATTTCAGAAAAGAAATTAAAATTCCCGAAATTAACGTGGCTATTCCGGATGATGTATTCAAAATTGGACGGCTTATCGGCGAACTGGGGTTCCTGCGCCTGTGGAATCGTTATCATTTTATGCATTTACGGTATCATACTAAAAAAATTTTTCAAGAATTAACTCGCAGAAGCGGGGTCGCCGCCCTTGAATTTGCCACAGTTGATGAAGTGGAAAAATTTTTTAGTAACAGTCCTGTTAACTTAGCTGAAATAAAAAAGCGTAAGAACGGCTACGCAGCCTATTTTGATAAAGAACATAATCCGGTTATTGTAACCGGAAGCAAAGCCGAGAAATTTAAAGAAAAAGTGCAAGGGATTGCGGAAAGCGATACGGTTAAGGGTAATGTCGCGCGCAAAGGCTACGCTTCGGGGAAAGTGCGCATTATTAGTTTCAGCGCCAAAAATTACGATGAACAAGTGGCTGCTTTTACTGAAGGTGAGATATTGGTGACCGGCATGACTCGCCCGCAAATTATTCATCTTTGCCGCAAAGCCGCTGCAATTATCACGGATGAAGGAGGCATTACCTGTCATGCGGCTGTTGTGAGTAGAGAATTTAATGTGCCATGTATTATTGCCACTCATAATGCAACAAAAGTTTTGAAGACGGGAGACAAAGTGGAAGTGGATGCGGATAAGGGAGTGGTGAGGAAATTGCAAAATTGGTGTTAGCTAAAAGTCAAAAGTGCACTTTTGACTTTTAGCTAACACCAAAAACCGCCTAAAAAGGCGGTTTTGTTGACTTTTTTGAGTTTTGTTTAGATATCCAGCAGTTCCAACCCTGTTTCCTCGTCAAACTTGCGGCTGACTGGTTCAGAACCGGCAATAAGATGAATTTCGCAGGCGCCGCTTATCACCATCCTGGCCAGATGGCCGGCATGGGTTTGGAATTTATTATCAGCGAGCGTGGCGTGAACATGGATTTTTTTGTCCGTGATAATGCCAGTCAGATTTGTGACCTCATATTCTCCAGTGAATGTCTGTTTTGAATATTGCTTGGTGGCCACGCTGTAGTGCCCCAGTTCAGCCTCCCCGCAGGCGCCAATACCGTAAAACGATCCGGAAAAGATTTTATTCTCTTGGCAGAATTTGGTGAGTTCGGTTATGACTTCCTCGCCGCGGTTGATGCGGAGGAGGTAGTGTTGTTTTGGAGTTATAGTCGTTGATTTCATAATTTTAATAGGCATGTGGTCTTGGCTTGATATTGAGTATTTGTATGTGGCCCCCGTTTTTATCAATCCAGTCGCAAATTACTCGCCAGTTGCCAATGCGAAATCTGTATATTTTCCCCGCTTCTCCTTTTATGGAGTCAGCAAAATACAACGGGTTATCCGTTGCAATGTAAAATTTTATTTTTTTGATAATTCTTCTTTGTAAATCAATTGGAAGTTTGCGCAACTGCCGGTCGGCATGAGTCGTTAAGTCGTAGGTGATCATAGACCCAAACGGCTTTCAATTGCCCGCGAGGATACTATTCCGGATTTTCTTGATGATTCAATTTCATCCCAAAATTTTGGCGATGAGTATTCAAACTCTTCCAGCAAGTTTTCCATGGCGTCTTTGTCAAAAAATAACCCAAATGTTTCTCCTTTGGTATCAATAAAGCGGACGACCCCGTCCAATTGTTTTTTAAATGAGGCGGGAATCTGGTTAAGAGGCAGTCGTTTTTGTTTAAGCAATAGTTCTACCATATTGTTTGCATAATATCACTTTAACTTTATCTAGACAAGCTCCCAATTGGCATCAGCTTTCAGTTTATCATATTTAACAAATTTTTTCTTTTTTATTTGATGATAAGCCGCCACCGCAATCATGGCCGCGTTGTCCATGCAATATTCTGGTTGGGGCAAAAGAAAGCGCGTTGATTTTGGCAGATTATCAGATAATGTTTGCCTTAATTTTTTATTGGCCGCCACGCCGCCAGCCAGAATAAAGGTTTTGGGTTTGTATTTGGTGACAGCAGACAAGGATTTATAGACCAGAACGTCAACAATGGCCTGTTCAATGGCGGCACACAAATCATTTTTTGTAGAGACGTTGCACGCAACGTCTCTGCCGATATTTTCTATCAACAACCTAATCGCGTTCTTTAAGCCCGAAAAACTGAATTCAAAACCAGGTTCATGAATCATGGGCCGGGGCAGGTCAAACGCCGCCGGATTGCCTTTCTTGGCGCGTTTAGAAATTTCCGGACCCCCGGGGTAGGGAAGGCCGAGCATTTTGGCGGCCTTGTCAAAACATTCGCCAGAGGCGTCGTCGCGCGTGCGGCCCAGGAGGCGGTATTGGCCGCGGTTTTTTCCGCCAGAGGCGGATCCGCCTCTGGCGGACATCAGAATTAATTCCGTATGTCCGCCGGAGACGATGAGGGCAATAGCCGGGAATTTAATGTCTTGTAGAGACGCAGCATGTTGCGTCTCTGAAAATGCCACAGGGGATAATAATACCGAATAAATGTGTCCCTCAATATGATTCACGCTAACCAAAGGCACATCCCAGGCAAACGATAAGGCCTTGGCCGTCTCCACGCCAATTAGGAGCGAGGTTATCAATCCCGGGCCAGTGGTAATGGCAATGGCATCCAGTAGAGACGAGGCATGCCTCGTCTCTACTGGATGCCCTAACACCTCGGTTAAAACCGGAATAATGGTTTCCAGATGCGCGCGGGCCGCCACCTCCGGCACTATGCCTTGGTATTTGGCATGGAGTTTGGTTTGGGAGGCGGTTAAGTGGTTGAGCAATCTAAAACGCCCGCTTTTGACTTCCAATAAAGCCGCGGCCGTGTCATCGCAAGAAGTTTCAATACCCAGAATAAGCATGGCGCCATACTATCATACAAAAAACTCTCCCGCAATTGGGAGAGTTTTTTGTGGTTTATAGCCTACGTGTTTTCGCCTTCTTCCGGTTCTTCCGCTTCCTCGTCATCATCGCCTTCCTCGTCATTTTCATCCTCCTCCTCTTCGCTAACATCGTCATCCGTATTCAAGCCTTCATCTCCAACTAATGTATCGTCATCATCTTGAAGAAACGCCATATTTAATTTCTCCTTTATTACAAGGTTAATTTTAACGTTAATTTTTAAACAATGGGTTCAGTATAGCAAGGGATATTTTGTTGTCAATTGGGGATTGTTGATGAAATGTTGAAAATCAACTTGACAAAATTACTGGTACCGCTACGGGCCAGCCAAAGGCTGGTCGGCCTCTGGCCGAGAATCATCCTTGGTAAAAACCCTTTGGTAGCCCGTAGGGGAATCCCAACCAGAGGTTGGTCACCCTTTGGGTGAGAACCCTTTGGTAGCCCGTAGGGGAATCCCAACCAGAGGTT
>MHKO01000008.1:3594-8578 GCA_001818435.1 Candidatus Komeilibacteria bacterium RIFCSPLOWO2_02_FULL_48_11 | reverse complement strand
ATCGATGACGAAGAAATACCGTATTCGGTTATACAATTAACTAGAATTGACGCCTTAGAGAGAATAAAAAATTTGTGTTTGGAAAATAATCCGCCATTTGAAGAAGGGACAGATAAGGGATTTAAAGATGCCTACTTATATCTGACAATTCTAGAGTATTTAGAAAACAATGGCGAGAATATTTATTTAGTAACAAAAGATGAAAGATTAAAGCAATCGTTTGATGGAAATGGCAGAGTAATTGTTGTTAAAAATTTTGCTGAGTTTGAAGAGATGAGTGATATTTACTTTAAGCGTGATTACTTCATAAACAGGCTGCAGGAAGAAGTGTCGCCGGGAATTACAAGGGAAAATATAGTTGATTTTTGGTTGAATATAAACGATAACTGGGTATTGAAAATCCAGACAGAAAGTAATACTTTTTTAGTTGAAGTTGACTTTTCATCAAAAGAAATTATAGAATTTACGGACGTTGATTTTTCAGAAGGTATCCGTAATTTAGTAAATTCAGGCTCATTTCAAAGTACGCATTCTGCAATTGCGGAAATAGTCGATTACAGAAAATACTTTTCAGACGAACAAATTACAGAGCTTCTTGGGGCTGCAATTTCCAATTCTCAAATATGGTTTGTCGCTAATGATAATGATGTAAAAGAATTTTTCACCAGTTTATATGAAGGAAAATCGCGCACTATATCAGATGAAATCAAATCTATGTTTAAAGTTCATTTTCCCGTAGAAAGATAATATGCCAAAAATGACGGAATCAAAGGTTGAAGAATTTGTTATTGAACTGCTGGAAAAGCAGGGTTTTGAGTATGTGGGGCCAGAGGAGCAGGAGGCGGAACGGAAGAGTTTAGAAGAGGTAATTTTAAAAGGGCGGTTAGGACGGGCCATTGATAATTTGAATCCTGATATTTCTTCTGAAGCCAAAGAACAAGCTTTACGGCAGGTACTGCGCTTGCCCAGCCAGAATTTGATGGACAACAACGAGGCCTTTCATACCTTGCTCACCGAAGGCGTAGTCATCGCGGAAAATCGCGAACAGGGTTTGCGCGGGGTGCGGGTGCAATTGGTGGATTTTGAGAATATTGAGAACAATGAATTTTTAGTGTGCAATCAATTTACCGTCATTCAAGAAAACATTACCAAGCGGCCGGATGTGGTGTTATTTGTGAATGGCTTGCCGTTGGTTGTCATCGAACTAAAAAATCCGGCCGATGAACAGGCCACCGTGGAAAAGGCCTTTACCCAATTGCAAAACTATAAAACCGCCATCCCGTTATTATTTTATTACAATGCCCTACTCATTGCCTCGGACGGTCTAGATGCCAAAACCGGCACCATCTCATCCGACCAGTCCCGCTTTTTGGCCTGGAAATCAACCGACGGCAAAGTCGAAGACAAAATAACCGTGCCGCAAATTGAAACCACCATCCGCGGCCTGCTCACTAAAAATGTTTTGCTTGACTTAGTTCGCAATTTTATTGTGTTTGAAAAACAAAAAACCGAAGATCTGGCCACTAGCATTATCAGCGTTATAACCGCCAAAAAGGCCGCGGCCTATCACCAATATTTTGCCGTCAACAAAGCTATTGAATCTACTTTGCGCGCGGCCGTAGCCACAGTGGCCGACCAAGTCCATGAGCCCCCGGCCACCTATGGACTGCCCAGCGTATCAGCCCAGCCGCCCGGCGACCACAAAGCCGGCGTGGTTTGGCATACTCAAGGCAGTGGCAAGTCGCTTTCCATGGTGTTTTACACCGGAAAAATCGTCCAAACCATGGATAATCCCACCATTGTCGTACTCACCGACCGCAATGATCTGGATGATCAGTTATTTGATACTTTTGCCGGGTGCAAGCAGTTATTGCGCCAAGAGCCAGTGCAGGCCCAGAGCCGGGAAAAATTAAAAGAATTATTGCGCACTACAGGTGGTGGCATTGTTTTTACCACCATTCAAAAATTTTTCCCGGAAGACCAGTCCACGCAATTTGATTTATTATCCGAACGAAAAAACATTGTGGTGATTGCCGATGAAGCGCACCGCAGTCAGTATGGTTTTAAAGCCCGCACGATTTATACTAAAGACGGCGCGCGGACGACTTATGGGTTTGCCAAATATGTGCGCGATGCTTTACCCCAAGCGTCATTTATCGGTTTTACCGGCACGCCCATTGAAAAAGGCGATGTTAATACTCCGGCCGTGTTTGGCCATTACATTGATATTTATGATATTGCTCAAGCCGTTAAAGATAATGCCACTGTTAAGATTTATTACGAATCACGGTTAGTAAAAATCCATCTCAAACCCGAAGAAAAAGCCCAGCTCGACGAAGAAATCGAATCTATCATAGAAAATGAAGAAGCCACGGCCAGCGAACAAGCCAAAGCGCGTTGGGCGCGCATTGAAGCCATTGTTGGCCATCCGGACCGCATCCAAACCGTGGCTAAGGATATTATTGATCATTTTGAACAGCGCCAGGCGGCTCTGGAAGGCAAAGGCCTGATTGTGTGTATGAGCCGCCGAATTGCCGTGGATTTATATAAACAAATTATGGCCCTCCGGCCAAATTGGCACAGCGACGACCCCAAACATGGCGCCATTAAAGTTGTTATGACTTCATCCTCATCTGATCCGGCGGATTGGCAAAAACATCATACCAACAAAACCGGCCGTAAAGCCCTGGCCGAACGTTTTAAAGATGAACGCGACCCGCTCCAGCTGGTGATAGTGCGCGACATGTGGCTGACCGGCTTTGATGCCCCGTGTTTGCATACCATGTATATTGATAAGCAGATGCGGGGGCATAATTTGATGCAAGCTATTGCCCGCGTTAACCGTGTATTTAAGGATAAAACCGGCGGTTTGATTGTTGACTACATTGGCATTGCCTCGGATCTCAAAGAGGCCTTAGCCACGTATTCGGCCAGCGGCGGCAAGGGCGCGCCCGCGCTGGATCAGGAAGAAGCGGTGGCAACTATGCTGGAAAAATTTGAAACCGTGGAGCAAATATTGGCTGGCTTTGCTTATCAAGAATATTTTGGCGCCACCACCCAACGGAAATTAGCTCTTATTTTGGAAGCCCAGGAACATATTCTCGGCTTGGACGATGGGAAAGAACGATTTATCCAGCAAGTGACATTACTGTCGCAAGTTTTTGCTTTGTCGGTGCCACATGCCAAAGCTCTGGAACTTAAAGATGCTATTGGGTTTTTCCAGGCCGTAAAAACGCGTTTAGTGAAATTTGAACCCATTGGCATTGGCCGCACCAGTATTGAAATTGAGACGGCCATCAAGCAGATTGTTGATAAGGCCGTGGTCGCCGAAGGCGTGGTGGATGTGTTTGATGCCGCGGGCATCAAGAAGCCGGATATTTCTATTTTGTCCGATGAGTTCTTGGCCGAAGTCCAGCACATGGAGCGGAGAAACTTGGCCGTGGAATTACTCAAAAAAATACTGGGCGATGAAATCCGCACCCGGGGACGCCGGAATATGATTCAAGGCAAAAAGTTTTCCGACATGCTGGAGGCGGTCATTAAACGTTATCAAAATAATCTGCTCACCGCCGCCCAAGTGATTGACGAACTGATCCGTTTGGCCAAGGATATTAAAGAATTAGATAAGCGCGGCGACGATTTAAATTTAGGCGAGCTGGAGTTGGCGTTTTACGACGCCTTGGCCAATAATGCCAATGCCCGCGAAGTACTGGGCGATAAGCAATTGGCTGTGATTGCCGTGGAAGTGTTTAAAAGCGTGCGCGGCAACGCCACTATTGACTGGACGCTTAAGGAAACCGTGCGCGCCCGTTTGCGCCGGGATGTCAAAAGAATTTTGAACAAATTCGGCTATCCGCCGGATGAGCAATTGGTGGCTACGGAGAATGTGTTGAAGCAGGCGGAGTTGTTGGCAAATGAATTAAAAAATCGTTAATTTTTTAGAAATTTTTTTATCGGAAAAAATGAAAAGGGCGAGAAAGTTTTGGAGTATTACCGCGGAGACCGCGGCGAGATTAAATTGAAGACCTTGCAAAATTTAATCGGCAAATCATACAAATTCCCTGTTGTCGTGGTTTCTCTTGGCAATTATCGCCAGGCAATTGAAGTTTTTGAACGGATTAACCAGGCGGGCACTAAAATTGCCACGGAATCTATTTTTTTATCAGAAACATGGACCCAGCACACAGATTTTGAAAAAATATTACGGAACTGGAAAGCGGACAAAGCCGAGGCGTTGACCAGGGATATTGATGCTATAATATTTATCCATATTTTTTCATTGGTCTACCAGTTGGGCAAGAACACAAAAAAGAAGCAGTACCCAATGGAGGTAAGCGTGAAAACATTAAAGAGGATAGCCGAAGAAATACGTGAGCACCAAGGCGATAAATATAGCAATGTTTTTACAGAATGCATAAAGTCAGTGGGCCGGACAATGCAGTATTTAAAAAATCAATATGGCATAGTAACGGTTTCCGAGCTGCCATCCCAAACCCTCCTGACCGTGTTAAGCATATTTTTTTACTACAATTCAAAACCCATTGATGAACGGCAGAAAAGAGAGCTAAACAAGTGGTTTTGGAGATCTTCATTATCAAGCCGCTATATCGGCTCTGGCTATAACAGGAACATCGGCCCTGATGCCGCTGCCATGCAACGGTTGGCTATGCACGGAACGGCAATTTCCATTCCGAAAGTAGAAATTTATCCTTCGGTTTTTGACCATATTGAAAAGATATGTGAAAAAAGTTAATCAAAGGTACCGGTCCTTTTTAAGAAAACGGTTCTTGCTATTCAAAAATTTATTGGAACGTTTGCAAGATGGAAAAGCGCGTTGAAATTAAAAAACTATGTCCGAATATTATAATCCCCACAGAACCCGCAACATCTACAGCCCCCGCCTCCACGGCGGGCCGACGAACGCGGATGAGCCGTTTAAGCTATCGCGGTCAAAAATTGACCTATTTTTAAACTGCCCGCGCTG
>MHKO01000008.1:1063-3555 GCA_001818435.1 Candidatus Komeilibacteria bacterium RIFCSPLOWO2_02_FULL_48_11 | reverse complement strand
GGGATTTCCGTTTAATTTGAATAGCGCGGTGGATACTTTGCTAAAAAAAGAATTTGATATCCACCGCGCAAGCAACAAGGCCCATCCCTTAATAAAAAAATATGGCGTTGATGCCCGGCCGGTGGCGCATGAGCAATTGGATGAATGGCGGGAGAATTTTAAGGGGATTCAATATTTGCACGAGCCAACTAATCTGCTGATTACCGGCGCGATTGATGATTTGTGGATTAATTCCAAAGGCGAATATATTGTGGTGGATTACAAAGCCACCAGCAAAGCCCAGAAGATTGAGGCGCTTGATCAAGATTGGCAGATCGGTTACAAACGGCAAATGGAGGTTTATCAGTGGCTGCTTCGCCAAAATGGCTATAAAGTTTCAAATACCGGCTATTTTGTCTATTGTAACGGCAAAACCAACCGCCAGGCCTTTGACGCTAAGCTGGAATTTGACATTACTTTAATTGCCTACACCGGCAAAGATTCCTGGGTTGACAAAACAATTACTGAAGCCCATAAATTTTTGAATGGCGACAAAATCCCTAAAGCCGGAAGCAATTGCGATTATTGCAGTTATGTTCAAGCGCTAAACAGCAAATGAAATCAACACCAAAAAACTTGATATGACCCACATATTTTTAGACGAAAGCGGAGATTTGGGTTTTGGGGAGCGCTCCAGCCGCTGGTTTATGCTGACCATGGTCTTGACGGCCAGCCACCGCCAGATTGAAAAGTGCGTCAAGAAAACGCACCGCGACCTGAAAAAGAAATACAAAAAAGTGGGCGAACTGCATGCCTACCGCGCTGACGCGACTACCAAAAAACGGCTGTTGCGCCGGCTGGCGGTGGTTGATGATTTACAGGTATTGTGCATTATTCTGAATAAAAAAAAGGTGTATGTTGATTTGCAAAATCAGAAAAACTACCTCTATAATTACACGGCCAACATTCTGCTGGACCGGTTGCATAATAAAAGCCTGATATCTAAACAAGAGAAAATCCGCATTGTTATTGACCAAAGAGAAACTAATAAATTCCTAAAGAAAAACTTTGAAAATTATTTAACCGATAATCTTATTAAACGCGGCAATAATGGTTTTGAAATCAAGATTCGCCCTTCCCACGCCGAGAAATGTCTGCAGGCGGTTGATTTTGTGTCCTGGGCCATGTTTAGGAAATACGAGCAGAATGACTACGAATACTACGAGATTATCAAAAACAAGGTCATTGAGGAGAATTTGCTGTTTCCCTAAAAAAAAGAAAACCCCCTGTTTTGCCGGGACGCCTTACGGTATCCCAACACAGGAGGATTTACTTCTATAATCCAATTATACGCGTAACGCCCGCTTCTGTCAATAGTTATTGTCCACAGGCAGAAAACCAAGGTGTTTTGGGCTTCGGGTATTCCCGCCAGAGGCGGGCAGGCACCCCTTTAGTTCCCCTCTGCCCTTCAGCCCAAAACGAAAAAAACAAAATCAGATTATTTTTTAAGAGCCATCCGCCCAGGAGGCGGATGCAGGAAAACCCGTACATCATATAACACAGCGTATGCGGCTACGGCTAACCTGACGGTGAGCCTCCACCCAACCCGCTTGGAGCGGGTTCGCATACGCCGGTACGTTATTTTGGAACGATGAAATCCGTGTAAAAACCGTCCGCCCCTTGCTCTTCCCAAGCCGGCAGGGCCTGGGGGTCGTTAATGGTGTGCAGACAAACCGCGACTCCCTTGTCATTCAATTGTTTTAAGAGTTCGCCTTTGGCGGCTCGGGCCTCGCTCATCGTAATGGCGAATAAATCGTATTTCTGGGCCAGGTCCAGAACTTTGGCATTATCGTAATCCGCCCGGTAAAGAGTTAAAATGATGTTTTGATAGCCCAAATCTTTTGCCGGCTGAATTTCATCCTCGTTGTAAACCTGGACAATGAAATAATCGCGATAATCTGTTTGGGCGATTTGTTGCAAGGCTTCAATGTTCCTTTCTTTGATGTCAGTGATGATTCTCGCGTCCGGATGGGCTTTCAACCATGAATAAAGGTCATCCAAGGTCATCTGGGTTAAGCCCTGGTTCATCTTAAGATTTTTAAAAAACAAGCTAAAAGGAGGCCCGTCAGCGCGGTTGAACAAGTTTTTGTAGGTTTGCTCCCAATCATGAATCAAAACCAGCTTGTCGTCCAGGGTCCAGGAAAGGTCAATTTCAAAATACCTAAAATCTTGCGCGTAATTCTCATTGAGCGCTTCCAGCGAATTGGTGTAAGTCAAGCCTCGCGCTCCCCCGCCCGCGTGCGCGATTAGGCGAGGCGGGGCCACGGCGGAAAAAAAATCATCCTTAAAATCTTTTTTCCAAAACCGCCCCTCTTTGATTACCTGACGCTTCCAATTGTAATACGACAAAAAATCGGTCAGGGTTAAAAGTTCGCTCTCGGCTTCTTTATTTTTGCGATTGGCCATGAACCTCGGGTCGTCATAACTTACCTGCCGCTCCCCATTTTCGTCCA
>MHKO01000008.1:0-958 GCA_001818435.1 Candidatus Komeilibacteria bacterium RIFCSPLOWO2_02_FULL_48_11 | reverse complement strand
CCAAGATTTGCAGGAGCGTGGGGGCAAGATCGATGCTTGAGGCATAGGTGTCAACGGTCTTTGACAGCAACGAATCCGGAACATAAGCCATAAACAGCGTCTCATCGAAAAAAGTTTTACTTTTGGCGCCAGCAAACAAATCTTTCATGTCATTAAAAAGGGAGGGAAAAGCCGCGTGGTCGGCCACCGCAATCAAAATGGTGTTGTCTTTCAAGTCGCTGCCTAAAAAATAATCCCAAAACTTGCCAAAAGCGTTATCAGCCGTGTAAAAAGCATTGAGGCCCTGATTGGCCCGGGGGTCGGGATATTCCATGATGTCTTTTGAATTGACGTACGGTATGTGGGTGTCAATGGTGGTCATCATGCCTAAAAATGGCCTTTTAGAAGTGGATTCAATCAACTTTTCAAAAACAGGATAAAGCTGATGGTCGGAATATCCCCAGGAGAGCGGCTTTAAGCCTACGGCATCTTCCAGGTGGTGGGCTTTAATAAAAGCGGCAATTTCATCTTTGCCGTAAATCCGTTCATAGTCCAAGCCGGCGTTTTGCAGGATTTTATCCTTGTTGGAAAACGTTTTTTCAACCGCATGCAGGTAAAAAGCATCCTCATAGCCGTTATTTTTTAAAATCTCCGGCAAGCACAGTAATTGGTGCTCAACCAAAAGGCCGCCCTTTTTCATCTCCTCGTTGCCGGTTGGCGGGATAAAAGAGCACAGCTGGGCAATCAAGCCAGTAATGGTTGGAGTGGCGGCGTTGTAATAATTGCGGAAGATAGTAGTATTGGGGTGGCTCGCCATTTTTTCCAGGTTCGGGGTCAATCCGGCCAAGCTGGGGCTGTAAATGCTGGTAATGTAATTGGAAAAGGATTCCAGAAACACTATCAAGACGTTGGGCTTCCCTGGCGCCGCTTTTGGGTTTAAAAGAGGAGTTTGAGCCGGATCATAGACGCGCTCATGAAA
>MHKO01000007.1:6650-11505 GCA_001818435.1 Candidatus Komeilibacteria bacterium RIFCSPLOWO2_02_FULL_48_11 | reverse complement strand
AATTATAATTTGGTATTTTTCCCCTCTCCAGATCACGAAGAGCTTCAGCATCTAATTCACCTTGTTTAATGGCTGCTACTGCCCGCTTCAGCGCCTCATGGCGCACTCTAACATTTTCTGCCAGCTTTTGCATGTCTTCATCTTGTCCTAGTCTTGAATGTTTTAAGATAAAATCTCCATAACCCTCCTGTACTTCTTTTAGTTTAGCCATGACTTCACTGACCAACTCTGAAAATCCCTTGCCGCCAGCGGCTTCTAATTTTAATTTATCCAATTCTTCAGGGTCAAGCTTGCGCACAGAATCAACATCAACCTCGGTCTCGGTCAAGGCAGTAAACAATGCTTTTTCCTGGCCAACTGTTTCTAAAATAGCATGTTTAACTTTAAATCCGAACTTTTTATCTTTAGCATTTTCCAGAATTTTAGCTATCTTTGCAGCTCCAGTAGGTAAAATTATTTCTACATCTTTTTCTTGGCCTATATCATTCCAGCGCTTACGTTTTTCAGCTTCTTCTGGAGTTTCAGCGGGTTCTTCAACCACTGGAACAACTGGCTCGCTTTCTTCGGCGTTCGGCCCTGTATCCACTGGTGGTTTTCCTCCACGAAAACGGTCAAAAAATCCCATATGGTTATTATTAATGATGAAAATAATCAAATTTTTACTTAAGCGACTCGCCAGTGGCGGCGGAAGTTGGGGCAATCGCATTTTTGCCCAATTGCAAGCGGCTGACAATGTCTGCTTCCACTATACTCTTCTCCACCCCATATTTCAAGCGGGAGTATTCCTTGAGTTTGGCGACTTTTTCCATATTTGACGGCGCCGGCGGATAGGTTTGCATCTGGAAAGGCTTGGCCGGCGCGTTGTCTATCAGCAGTTTAACGTAGGCCTGGTATTTATCAATGTTGATGACATCATACTCATTGAACACTGGAGCGAATTCTTTAGCAATCATTTCCGCGTCCTCCACCCCAATCTTGAAAGAGACCAAAGTGCCCACATTGCCGAACACCGCGTCCCGAATCTTGGTATCCTGGCCCGCCACCAGCTGGCCAACGTATTGGTGAGCGATAATCAAATCCAGGCGGTATTTGCGGGCTTCGGACAATATGGTCGCGATTGAGTCGGTGACGAAATTTTGAAATTCATCAATGTATAAATAAAAATCATGTCTTTGCTCTTCCGGCAGTTCAGCTCGGGTCATGGCCGCCATTTGGAGCTTGGCCACGATAATCAGGCCCAAAAGCGAGCTGTTGACCTCCCCGGTTTTGCCTTTAGCCAGATTGATGAGCAAGATTTTTTTCTTGTCCATAACGTCCCGAAAATCAAAAGCGCTCTGGGGCTGGCCGATAATGTTGCGCATCAATTCATTTTCCACGAACCGGCCCACCTTGGAAATCAAATACCCGAGCATTTCCGATTTGTGGAAATCCGTGGTTTTGGCCATTTCCTGCTCCCAGAACTGGCGCACATTGGGGTCAGCGAGCTTGGCGATTTTGTATTTTTGGTATTCCGGGTCCGTGAACATGCGCGGAATGTCCACAATCGTGCCTGGGTGTTCTCTGTCGGCCATCAGGGTCAGCATCACGTTGCGCATGTTGTGTTCAAACATGGGGCCGATCATTTCCGGCGGAAACAGCTTCATAAAAATGGCAATCATTTCCTGCACCGCGAAATCTTTCTGGTTGTCGTACTTGTACTCCAGCATGTTCAAACCCATGGGCCGCTCCATGTCCCCGGGGTCAAAATAAATTATGTCTTCCAGCCGGTCATCAGGCACATACCCAAGGACCGTGTCCACCAAGTCGCCATGCGGGTCAATCACGCACACTCCGTGCCCGTCCTCCATATCCTGCTTGACCATGTTAGCGATGAGTACTGATTTGCCAACCCCGGATTTACCGATAATGTACAAATGCCGGCGCCGGTCCGCTTCTTTGAGCCGCACCACAGTGTCCACGTTGCGATAAACGTTATGGCCCAGAATAATTCCCTCTTGGGGCATGTTGACTGGAGATGAGGCTTGTTTGGCCTGGAGCCAAAGAATGTTCGGCGTTTCGGTTATGGGCAGAGGGAAATGGAACAGCGAGGCCATTTCTTCGGTGTTTAAAACTGCGCTGTGCTTTTCTTTGAAATTGCGGTAAATAAAATCGCGCAAAAAAGGAGTCAACCGCCGCGCGGGCACGCTTTTAAAACCATTGCCATATTCAAAACCGCTGTACTGGGAAAAAGAATCCACAATCCCGCCCAGCCCGCTGGCAGCCTGCGCTTCAGTTTCCGCTGCCACCACGATGCGGATATTGACTTCAAAACCCATTTTGGCGCTTTTCTGCTGCACGCGCATCACGGCCTCTTCGTCAAATTTTGACAAGCCGGCAAAAGGTTTTTCTTCTCTTTTTTTGTCTGTGTGCTTTAATAAACTTCGAATCACACTGCCCGTGATTGAGCCTGAAACAATTGAAACGGCTTCTTGCAACTTTTTACCCTGCCGCACTTCGCGGGCCAAGTTGTTGCCCGGAGCGTGCCAGCGGGGATGGGCGCTGCGCACTACGTACTGAATAGCCGCCCCGCCATGTTTGACCTCGCGGAATTTTGACAAAGCGTTGGTTAAAGAGTTTAAAGGATCGGTTTCCATTTCTTGATAAGTCTTAATCGGGAAAAAGAAAGATTTTTTGAATATCAAAGTCGTGCCCGCGATAATGCATTGCGGGCTGAAGATATTGTAATCTTCGCGCTCTTCAATATACGCGTCCGGGTACTGGGCTTGGAGCTGCTGTTCCACGAATTGCCGCAAATCAACGGGCAAGGTGACATAAAACGAGATGACGCCTTGGTACGCCACGATTTCAAAAGCAAAATGGTCGCGCCGCCCGAGCCACCAGGCGCTCCAGCCCCGCTCGGCGCGCAAGCCGGCTAAATTGGCCATGAAGTTCTCAATCGGCGCGATCATCTGCCGCGCTTCTTTTTGTTCGCCCCGAGTTTCCACTTCCAGCGATTCTTTGGGCAGTAAAACGCGCAACGTAATCATCTCAAACGGATTAAAGCGATTATAAAGCCGCCGCGTGAAACTACGCGTGATAAACAGTAAAACCACAAAGACGATTAACGCTATGATGATAAATAAAGTTTGATCAAAAGACATACTAAAAAGTTTCGAGTTACAAGTTTCAAGTTTCGAGATTTTTTAATTCTTAGTCTTGTAACTTGAAACTCGTAACTTGTAACTAATCTTTCCTCATCCCCATAATTCTATCCGTCTTAATTTTTGATTCCTGCTCCAAAAAAAATTTATTAACCCCGGGAATTTTATGCAGCCACTGCCTGATAAGGCGTAAAATTTTTTTAGCCACGTCCTTGCCTTTCTCTAACAGGGCTTCAATCTGGGAAGCTGTTTTCTCGCCCTCATCTTTCAGCATTTGTTGGGTGCCACTATCGAGATTGGCGTAAATTTCCTCCAAACCGCTGGCCATGACTTTTTCAATGCTAACCAGGCGCTCGGATTTATTTTGGGGCGCAACCGCGCTCTGAGTCTTTGGCAAAATCTGCCTAGCCGCGCTTGGCGAAGCCACCGGCTCTTCGCTAACCTCAACCTTGCTTTTTATCTCGCCAAGCTCTTTTTGAATCTCCGGCGCCTTGGGGGTCTCCGGCTGGGGCAAAGTATCTTTTTGTTCTGGGGGTAAAGGCCGCGCTTCTCTGGAGAATTGGTTCTTGATTGTATTGATAAAATCCGGCATAATAAAGCGATACTAAATCAATACGAAAGGTCTGCGCCAGCCAAAGGCTGGTCGGCCTCTGGCCGAAATGATACGAAAATTTCGTATGGGCGCTTTCGTATAATCCCGACCCGCCGTACTCGGCGGGGAGGGTTGCGCCTTTCGCATGCTATTATACCACTTTTTTTCAACCTTGACCAAAATCCTGATTCTTGATAATATGATTCCCAGTTACTGAAATTCAAAATTACCAAACTTCTAAACTTTAAATTCTATGGCCCATAAAAAAGCCGGCGGCTCTACTACTAATCTGCGCGACTCCCAAGGACAACGCTTGGGGGTTAAGCTTTATGGCGGCGAATTTGCTAAAGCGGGCATGATAATTGTGCGCCAGCGCGGCAGCCGCTATTTTCCGGGTTTGAACGTAAAAAAAGGCAAAGACGACACGCTCTTTGCTATTAAGACCGGCCTGGTCCAGTTCAAGAAAAAAATGCGCCGCGCTTATGACGGCGCTCTGAAGAAACGGGTGGAAGTGAACGTAGTCGCCAAATAATTTTTAAAAAAAACCCGCTTCTCGCGAGAAGCGGGGTTTTTTGTTATTTAGGATTTTGGCCTGATGGAGGCAGGACCGGCCTAATCTGGATGGACTGGGCTGTGATGCTGCCATCGCTATTGGCGCTGCCAGTGGCGGTAATTTCTTTGCCCACTGCCAAATCAGTTTTTACGCCATCAGCCATTTTGCTGATGCTGGTTGTGTCCGAGAAAAAGATAATTTTAGAGCCGCCGTCCCGCAATTTGACGGTGATGCTTTTATCGTCCTGACTAATAATCTCGCCAGTCACGAACCCGCCCCCAGCCGGACCGTTCCTGTTACCTTGAGGATTGGCTCCGCCGGTATTGCGGAACTGCTGGCCCATTTGCTGCCTCCCAAAACTCGGACTCTGGCTCTGGCCGTATTTCAAACCGCCGTAGAAACCAAGACCGCCAGCCAAGACAGCGATAATAATGACTATAGTCACTTGCTTATTTTTCATAAAGAATCCTTTCTATAAATTCCCTCTCCTCTCAGAGGAGAGGGTAGGGTGAGGAGTGGAGCGGTAAATTTAGTACTCCGAACCCTCACCCTACCCTCTCCCTGGAAGGG
>MHKO01000007.1:0-6640 GCA_001818435.1 Candidatus Komeilibacteria bacterium RIFCSPLOWO2_02_FULL_48_11 | reverse complement strand
TGTTAAATACTACTCATATCTCAGCGCTTCAATCGGGTTCAGGCTGGCCGCGCGCCGGGCCGGGTAATAGCCAAAGATAATGCCAATCGCGGCGGCCACCCCAAAAGCCAAAAAAATCGAGGATAAAGATACTTTGGTTTGGAGAACGCCAAAATAAGTCATGCCCCAGGCTATCAGCCAGCCCAAAATTATTCCCACCAGACCGCCGATAAACGTTAAGGCAATGGCCTCGGTTAAAAACTGCGAATTTATGTCCCGCCGCTTGGCGCCAATGGCTTTGCGCAACCCGATTTCGCGGGTGCGCTCCGTGACGGTGGTCAGCATCATGTTCATGATGCCAATGCCGCCCACTAAAAGCGAAATAGCGGCAATGGAAGCCAATAAAAGAGTGAACGTATCAGTTATGCTGGAAGCCGTGGCAATAATATCAGCCTGGTTTAAGATGCTGAAATCAGCCAAAGTTGAATCTGAAATGCGGTGGCGGGCTAAAAGCAAGTCCGTGATTTGCTGTTGGATGGCGGACATGGATTCTGAATCCGAAGCCTGGACGCTGATGGTTGAAACGTAGTTGTCCCCGGCCAAAAACCGCTGGGCGCTAATGAGAGGAATAAAAATCATGTCATCCTGGCTGCCAAAGCCGGAGCCGCCTTTGGCTTTTGTCACGCCGATAACTTTAAACTCAATGTTTTTTATGCGGATGACCTGCCCCACCGGATTCGCGTCTTCGCCAAACAGATCGTCGCGCGCCGTCGGCCCTAAAACCGCGACTTTAGAAAGGCTGCGCAAATTCTGATCAGTAATAAATGAACCCTGGTCAATTTCAATATTACGCACCTCGGGGTAAGCGGCTGTGGCGCCGACAACCGAAGTGTTGGTATTTTTGCCTTTGGCAGTTACCTGATAGCGCCCGGAAAGCTCCGGGGCCACGGCTTTGGCCAAAGTTATTTCTTGCATAATGGAATCAGCGTCTTCCTGAGTCAGGGTTCGGGCCGCGCCCCGGCCGGATGAGACTTGCATACCCACTCCGCGCTGGAATCCAGGCTGCACCATAACCAGGTTTGAACCAATGGATTCAATCCGCGCTTCAATTGAGCCTTGGGCCCCGGCGCCAATGGCCACCATGGCAATGACCGAGGAAATTCCAATAACTATGCCTAAAATAGTCAAACCTGAACGGGCCTTGTTGGCAGAAATGGCGGTTGCAGTTTCTTGCAAGATATCAGCAATGGTCATATTTTTTACCCGTCATCCCGACCGAGCCCAGCAGGGCGAGTGGAGGGATCTCGAGGGTTACCCACGAGACCCCTCGACAAGCTCGGGGTGGACATCGGATTTCGTGTTACTCACGATTTGTCCGTCTTTGATGAAAATAACCCGCCGCGCGTGTTCGGCCACGTCATGCTCGTGGGTAATAAGTATAATCGTGCAACCATGCTCCTGGTTAAGTTTTTGGAATGTATCCAGAACAATTTCACCGGTCTTGGAATCAAGATTTCCGGTTGGCTCATCAGCCAAAATCAGGCTGGGATTGTTAACTAGAGCCCGGGCAATGGCGCAGCGCTGAATTTGTCCGCCGGAAAGCTGGTTGGAAAGATGATGCCAATGCTCCTTATCCAGCCCAGCCGCCGTTAAGGCCGCTTCAGCCAGCTTTTTCCGTTCATTTTCTGAAACCCCGGCATAGATCAAGGGCAGCATGACATTGCGCAAAACAGTGGCCCGGGGCAATAAATTAAAGGATTGAAAGACAAAACCAATTTTATCGCGCCTAATGTCGGCCAGATCGTCATCAGAGAGCTTGGACATGTCTTTATTATCAAGCAGATAGGTTCCGCTTGAAGGCGTATCCAGAGCGCCCAGAATGTGCATCAAGGTTGATTTGCCAGAGCCCGATGGCCCCATAATAGCCGCAAACTCCCCATCTTCAATCTTGAAACTGACGCCTTTCAGCACTTGCAACTGGGTATCTCCGGTTTGATATGTTTTAATTACGTCTTTTACATCAATCATGGAAGTGATACCAAGTTAGTCTTGTAAATCAAGAAGCCTGTCATGTCATCCCGAGGCGTCAAAGGACGTGCCATAAGCAATGAACGTGGAAAATCAAGTAACGTGATTCACTGCTATGGATGAGGCGCGCCGAGAGGATCCCATGGTTTGTGCAATTGTCAGGGGATCCTCTCGCTCCATTTCGCTTTGAGCTTTAAATATTATTTATTGACAGGCGGAGTTATTATGTTTTTAACGCAATCAGTGTGTCGCTCGGGATGACAAACGAAGCTAATTTCTTTTTAAGGTTAGCGCGGAATCATTATACCGCCCCCGCCCTGACGGTTACCCTGACCCCCAAACAAGCTGGGCGCCGACGTTGTGGTGGCGCTGGTGGTGGAAGTAATGGTTCTGGTGACTATGCGGTCGCCGATTTTCAAACCAGAAACAATTTCCGTATCCGTATCATTAGATAAACCAGTGGCAACCGTTTGCCGACTTGGCGGCGTGGCTGAAGCAAAAGCCTGATTGCTTTGCGAGCCGGGAACACTGGGGTCGAAAACTTCCACGTAATAATTGTCGCCTTGGGATTTTACCGCGCTTGAGGGTACTATCAGCACGTCTTGTTTGACGTCCGTAATTATGGCCGCGGAAACGCTCATGCCGGATTTCACCCGTTCATCTTGGGTATCAAAAGTAATTTTTACCGCGTAACTCACCACGCCCTGGGACACTGCGCCTAAAGTATCAACTTCCGCCACCTGGCCGGTGATAGAGAGTCCCTCAACCGCGTCAAAAGTCAGAATAACTTTTTGCCCGACCTTAACTTTAGCCACGTCCACTTCATTGAGCGAGACTTCAGCCACTTTCTGCTTGGTGACCAGAGTGGCCAGGGCCGCGCCGGAAGATGCTTGGTCCCCGACTTTGACGTTCAGCTCGGCAATAATGCCGTCCAGCGGAGCGCGAACAGTGTAGTCAGCCAGCTTTGCTATGGCGTCGGAGAGTGAATTTTGACGCTGACGGATAGTCAGATCCTGACTGCGGATATCCAGACTATCTGGCCCAGCCTTAAGGTTAGCCAAAGAGGCTTCTCTTTCTTTGACTGTTTTCTCGGCTGATGCCAAATCCAATGGATTGTTACTCTGCATCTCTTTTAAATCTCGGTCAGCGCCGGTAATCGCTTCTTTATTGTCTTGTATGGTTCTTTGGGTAGCCAGTAAACTACTGACCTTTCCTAATTAGGTTGAACATTGGTCTCTTTTGTGAGACAATGAAGGCATATGAAAAACAAACATATGTCTTCATTGTCCCGCAAGCGGGATAGGCGGGTTTTGGAGCGCCGACGCTTTAAAGCCATAACCGGTTACTCTTTGCTTGGCTATAAGCTTGCCAGCGCAGACAGCGGTTACTTGTACCGGCTTATTTTTTTCGTCCGCAAAAATTTCAAAATCAGCGCCGGTGTGGTAACCGGTGAATCGCTCCGGCAAAACTGGAGAATTTTTTAGCGTAACATACAAGCCAAAGGGTTTCTTGGTCACCCGTTCATTCGCGCGCGCTAAGGGCGGGCTGAATTTGGAGATTTCCGCGGACTTAGTTTGATGAGGCGCGGCTCCGACAATCAAAAAACTAGCGCTAATAACTAGAACCAAAATAAAAAACCTTGTTTTAAAACTTCCAATCATAAACTGCTAATCATTATAGAATAAAATCCCAGCGGACAGTAGGGAGTTTGACAAAAACTTGAAAAATTCCTGTTGGTGGCTTACACTAAATATAGTGTAAGCCCATATGGGTGGCAACAAAATGAAAAATCTCTTTAATGAAAAACAATTAGAACCTATCTCAAAAATAATGTATAATAATTATGCTAACTAAAGCCAAAAATAAAAACAAAAACGCATATGCTCACCGATCAACAATGGGAGGTCGTTGCACCGCTCGTCCCTCCCTCTCCCCGCAAGGACGGACGAGGCCGTCCGCGGCGCCCTGACCGAGATGTCTTAAACGGCATTCTCTGGATACTGCGCACCGGAGCCCAGTGGAAGGATTTGCCCGACCGGTACCCGCCCTACCAGACCTGCCATCGCCGCTTTCAAGAATGGACCGCGCAGAACGTATTCGAGAACATCCTTACGGCGCTGGCTCAAGACATGGAGCGGCGCGGAAAAATCAAGGTGCAAGAATGCTTCATTGACGGCTCGTTCGCAAGCGCTAAAAAAGGGGGGCATGCGTGGGAAAAACCAAGCGGGGCAAGGGCTCCAAGGTCATGGCCATATCAGACGCTTCAGGTTTTCCAATCGCCGTGCACGTGGATTCTGCTACTCCGCATGAAATCACCCTGGTGGCGAAAACGCTTGCCAAGCGATTTACCAAAGCGGCTCCGAGACGCATCGTGGGTGACCGGGCCTATGACTCCGATCCCTTGGATACAACATTGAAAGAGCAGGGCATTGAAATGATTTCCCCTCATAAGTCCAACCGTAGGAAAGCTCGGACTCAGGACGGGAGGCCATTGCGGCGGTACCGGAAGCGGTGGAAAGCGGAGCGGCTCTACGCCTGGCTGCAGAACTTCCGCAAAATCGTCACTCGCTACGAATATTACGCAAGTAACTTTTTAAGCTTTGTTTTACTGGGTTGTATGATGATTTTATTGAGAAATTATTTTTGAGATAGGTTCTAGAAATTTTGACGGAGCTGGGAATTAGCAAAACCCAAGCAATTTTGTATTTGGCTTCGTTAAAGCATGGCATATTGTCTGTTCTGGAATTATCCAAGATTACTAAAATCAACCGGCAGCAAATTTACGAAGAGGCGGAAAAATTAGTCGATCTTGGAATTTATGAAATAACAAGGAGACAAAGGAGAAAGTATATTGCGGCAAATCCCGCCAAATTGGTAAAAGTTGGAAAGAAAAAAATTGAAGAAACGGAAGAAATTTTAACAAAATTGTCCACGATTTTGCCACAATTCGAGGCTCTTTCGACGCCAAAGAAAAATAAAGTTATCGTAAAATATTTTGAGGGCTTGCCAAAAATACGCGAGGCGTACGAAGAAGAACTAGAGACGTCGAAAAATACGGAGGTTTTATCCTTTGCTGGTTCAATTGATGATGTTTTTGAATTTTTCCCAGAATCATATTGGGATAAGTGGAATAAAAAATTTATAAAACAAAACTCAAAAAGTCGGATGCTTGTCCATAATTCCGACACCGCACGCGAAACCGCCGAATATGATAAACAATACAAGCGAGAAACCAGATGGCTCCATAACTTTCCTCTCAAAGTAAACATTGATGTTTTTAATAATACTGTTCTTGTTGCCTCTTTTTACGACGAAATCGCTATTTGGATTGAAAGCCATATGCTGGCGCAATCGTATCGTATAATGTTCAATACGCTTTGGGAACTCGCAAAACCTTTCAAATGACGAAAATGTTGTAAGAAAACTTACAACAAATATACCTAAAGTTTTCCTTATATTTACTAATCTTTTGAGCGCCTTCACGGCGTTTCTTTGTTTTTTGTTACGCGAATTGCCAAAGCGTGAAAAAATTATAGCGGAACCTAAACAATAAAAAGGAGGTTACTCATGCCGCCCAGTGGATTCAATCGGAAGGCCGTGAAAGGCGCGCTCGCCTTCGTGCAGGGTTGTTACGAGGACCTGCTGGATGATGTTCGCTCCGGCAAGTTCCAAACCTATGAGGAAGCAATCCAGTACGAACTGGGGCTGATCGAGAAAGCCCTCGTGAAGCTCCACATCGACCCCGAGGGCAACCTCATCGAGCGATAACCACAACAGACCCGAGCATGTCTCAAAACTGCTCTCTTTTTTTGATAAATTTTTGTCAAAAAAAATCCGACACCACAACCATCGCAGCGCCGAACTAACCCGGGAACAACGGTAGGAGAACGCCAGATTACCTAGACACAAGCCTCCAGACCGGATATCTTGACTTTTCAAATAGATAGTGTATACTTGTAAGTACAAATGGCTTCGGCCCGACTCGCGTTCCAACGCGAGGTTATAAAAAAGCTCAAGGAATCAAACCTTTGAGCTTTTTTATTAACAGAGCAAATTCATCTTTCGTGACAAATCCAATCTTATGACTTAAGCGCTTGGCGTCCACCAAGCGGATTTGCGATAAAATAGCCGAACTTTTATTTCCAGCTCCAAAACTTATAACATAGTAATATTTTGAATCTTTCAATGCGGACGTTAAGGGAATGGCCCAAAAAATTTCATTATTAAACTTCCGTAAAATCGCTATTGGCCGAAGAAAGGATTCACCCTTGCCATCTTGTTCAAAACCTACATTCTCACCCAAATGACAATACCAAATCTCCCGTTCGTGAAAAAATGGTCGTTTCTCAAATGAATTATTAACCTTTTGTTTTAATAAATGCCATTTACTGTAATCCTTTGGCATATTTTATTTTTTCAAACACGCCCCCACAAAATCCCTAAACAGCGGATGCGGGCGCAAGGGGCGGGATTTGAATTCCGGGTGGAATTGGACGCCCACGAACCAGGGGTGGTTGGCCAGTTCCACTATTTCAACAATATGCCCGTCAGGCGAAGAGCCGACAATCTTCAGGCCAACAGCCTCTAACTGACTTCGATATTTGTTGTTAAACTCATAGCGATGCCGATGGCG
>MHKO01000006.1 GCA_001818435.1 Candidatus Komeilibacteria bacterium RIFCSPLOWO2_02_FULL_48_11 | reverse complement strand
ATATCCCGCCCCGGACCCCGCCGCAAGCGGGCGGGGTATTGAAAACTAATAAATGTCAAAACCCAAAGTCTAAAATTCTATTTGGCATTTAGTCATTTGACATTGATTTGACATTTTGGTTTTGACATTTGTAATTTTTAACTTATTGTGCTTAATAGGCGTTGTTTTTCTTGCTCAATAATCTCTCCCTCATACTCTCCCGAATGCGCGGTATAGCCCTCATAAGATGGCTTTTTTTCGTCCAGATGCAAAGTAATTTCAATCAGTTCTCCCGGTTCCTCGCGGTTGACATAAACATGGAAACGGGGGTAATCATAGCCAGCCAAGCGCCTTACAAACGAAATTTCGCCGTCCCGGCCTTGATGCAAAGCATACCCGGCTCGGCGCAGGAGGTTGCGGGAGTGGGTGGCGGGATTGGGGATGGTTATTTTCATTATCGTTTTTTAGGTTGTTTATTATAAGCTGCAATAATCTTTTCTAGCAATTCTTTAGGTTTAGATTCGTATTTTACAAATTCTCCGATGTTATCATCTTTCAGATGAAGTTGGCCTTCACCGGTATTGCCGCGGTGTTGCCCTTTTGAATAATATTTGTTTTTCTCCACTTCTTTTGAGGATAAAACCCAATATTTAATCGTGTTTCGCCAAACTCCAATCCAAACAAAAACGTCACAGCATTTCGGTTTCACCTGTTGAAAATTCATGTCAAAAGACAGTTTTGATTCCCAGGCAAGAGCTTTTACATATAAAGGTTCTTGGCTGTTAAAATCAACAGCACGGGATGCTTTAACTTCTATTTTAATCATTTTTTTGCTCGGCATTTGATGAAGAAAATCGTATTCGCCCGAGTAACTTTTATCCAGTTTTTTTGTTGGTTTAATAAGTTCGGGGGCAAGTTCTTTAAGATGTCCCTGCGCCCATTGTTCGCCAAATCCTCGCGGCGCGGAAATTTCGAAGATGTAGAGATACATATAAAATTTTTAATGTAGCTTATCTCTTTTGGCGAAAGCGCGTATTTCTCCATAATATAATTGTCTAATTTCTCGAAGTTTGTTTTATTTTTTATGATGTCATCGGCTAATTCCACGATGTCGTTAAGATTTTTTTCGCTCCAAAGCGGCAAAGGCATTTGCTCAATATGGCTTCGCAGCACTTTTATGCTCGAGAACTTTTTCTGAAATATGAATTGACAAACGGAAGAATTGAACAAAGCAGCAACGGCTTTTATCGGATAATTTGGGATTTTGGGGATTACCGCGTTGGCGCTGTTCAGCGTCAGTTTTTGCTTGTCATCATGGGCAAAAATCAAATTTTTGGAAATAAACCTGTAGATCAGTTTTTCTTTGGCGCGATATTTTTCTATGGGGGCAACCTGCTGAAATTTTTCCGGCGTAAAATTAATGTAATTAGAGGGTTTTCTCAGAACAAATTTTTCAACATCTTTGCCTTTGTAAATTTCTTCAAATCCTTCCTGCTGTTTATCGGCAATGTATGTTTTATTATTTCCCGTAACTATACCCAGCGCCCAGTCTGCTTTTCCCAATAATGTCGTATGGCGGACGCTGTAAATTTTATCAATTATATCCGTATCAAAGCCGCTTGCGTGTATGTCAAAAATAAAATCGCGGTTGTTTTTCCATTTGGCTTGTTCGGCGACATAGTTTTTGTTTTCTTTTGAAATTTCTACCCAGCCGGCCTCTTTTTTGTTTTTTTCCAAGTCTAGTTTAATTACGGGCGTAAAAACATTTTTAAAAACGCGGTTTAGATAGGAAACTTTTTTAATGTGAGTATTTTTTAAAATTACCTCCCGTATATCTTTATGAGTTTTTACATTTAAGATTGATTCCGGCAAAATAAAAGAAATTATTCCGTTATTGCGCAGCAAATCAACGCTTTTTTTCAGAAAATAAGAAAACGATTCAAAAGACCTTATTTCAGGGAAAGATTTTTTTAGCCGCTCAATGTCTGTTTTTGAGAAATGAACGCCCCACGGCGGATTTGTAGCAATGACATCAAAATCGCGGATATTTTCATCGTTTGAACTGAATAAATCGAAATTTCCAATTTCAAAAAGAGTATTTTTACAGACGATATTAGGAACAAAATTTTGATTTTTATATTTTCTTAATATGTTCAATCTCGCAATTCTGACTGCTGTTTCGTCAATGTCAACTCCGTAAATATTTTTTGGGTTTTCAATTATGTCCGCAAACGCCAATAAAAATTGTCCTGTTCCGCAGCACGGATCGAGAACCTTTGAATCTTTTTTTATGTACTCTTTGGCTATCCCGTCGACAATAATTTCGGGCGTGTAATATGAACCGTTTTGAGATTTTTTGCCTTCAAGCAATAATGATTGGTAGATAAAGCCTAAAATGTCCCGTTGGTCCGGCAGAGGGCAGTTTAGCAAAAAATCGTAATTTGGTTTTAGTTTGATTTTTGTTTCAGACAACCAAGATTTTACCTCTTCTCCAACTTGTTTGTTAACAAGGGCGAGGTTTTGACCGTCAATTAAATTTTGAATACTGAGGTTTAAAATTACTTTTTCTTTTTTAAGTAAATTCAGACTTAATAAAAAAAGCGAAGCGGAAACATTAATCTTGTTTTCCACGACGAAATCTATGATTTTGGTTAAATCATCAATCTTGGCGCCGTCTTTTAAGTACTCGTCTGGGGCAAAAGTTCGTTCCCTCTTTGATTTGTTTGCTCGCCCGTTTAACTTATTGAGCCCGCCGTTCACAATGCTGTTTTTTATGTTTTCTATCTCGGATAAATAAAAAAAATACTTTTTACTTTCGTCTTGCGTTTGCAAATAACCGCATTTTACCCAATTTCTAACCGTGGCTGCGGAAACATCTAAAAAATAGGCCGTTTTTTCAAGGTCTAGCAGCGTTTTGGCGTTAATTGGAAAAGTAAGTTCTCTCATTTTTATCTTCTTTTTTTAAAAAAGATGGTCAAAATGCTTTATAAAAGATTAACGGATATGCGGGTAAGATTTTAGATTGTGATTTGCATACCCAACTCCGCCAGCATGAAATTTGGGTTTTTGGCGATCCGTTTTTTGACCAGCGCGCGCTGGGTCGGGTTAACATGGGTTATCAGATATTTTTTAATATCCGCTTGCCGCTCCAAGTCTTCTATTTGGTCAAGGGTAAAATGAGTCAACATTTTCCCGTTGGCGTGCGAAGATTCGCAAATCAGCAAATCAGATTTGCACGCGACTTTCGCCAAATCGTTTAATTTATGATTACCGCTGATATCGCCGGTATAAACCAATTTTTTATTGTTGGCCCAGATGATAATGCCGGCTGATTTAAACCAAGGCACGTGCTTGACGTTAAAGGTGGCGATATTGATCCCCTGGGCGCGGATTTTTACCAGGCCTTCTTTGAAAACGATCGGATATTTGTCCTCGGGTTCGGGCCAAGAGATTTTTCGGTAAGCCTGCCAGCTGTTTTTTAATCCGGCCGGGCCGATAACGACCAGGGGGCGGTGTTTTCTTTTCAGTTCCATGTCAGCCACAAAGCGGGAGATAACCAAAGGCATAACGTCCGCGAAATGGTCAGGATGAAAATGAGAAACAAAGACGATGTCGATTTTCTGCAGGTCAAAACCAGCGTCAATCAATCGGCGCACCGCGCCATAACCGCAGTCAAGTAGTATCATTTTGCCGCTGGTTTGAATAAGGAAAGCCGAGGGATTGCTTTCTTTTGTCGGCACCACATTGCCGTTGCCAATGACAGTTAGTTTCATAAAATATTTAGCATTTCTTGATTGTGTTTATTTTTCTTTTGATACATATTCAATAATCTTGTTCCAATCAAGGGAGTTTTTTGTATGGAATAGGTCTATAATGTCTTTAGTCATTTCGTTTATCTTTTTTGCGTATAATTCTTTGAAAGTGTCGTCTCTCTTTTTAACCTCTTTGTCGAGTGGTTTTATCAGTTTTTTATACAATTCTTTGTCGCCAGAAACAAATTCCCAAAATTTTTGTCCACACAGTTTAAGATAGTTGAGCTCGCTGTCTTTTTTGTGTTTTTTGAGAGGCGCATTATCCCTACCGTACATGCAGCCGTTTACTGCGATTATTTCTCTTCTCTCACTTTCGTTTTTTAGAATTTCTCGGGCTTTTTTGAAATTTTTTCTCATTGTACTCACTTGGTCTGAATTTCCCCAGTTCGGCCCGGATTTTATCCCAACTATGTATAGTTTATTGTCTCTTTTGAATATCAAATCAACGCTTTTAAATTTACCCTCTTCGGCCTTATGTCCATTGAAGATATTTTTATTTACATAAATAGCCAGATTTTCAAGCAAGTCGCCAAAAATAGTTTCTTCCTGCGATGACAAAAAAGCATCTAGAATATCCTTTGCAAAATCTCCGGCGGTTTGTATATTTTTTGCTTTGAATAAGTAAGGATTTTTTCTGTTTACAATAGCTCCTAGTTTTGTCTTTGTTAATTTTTCAATCCTTTTATCATAGAACGGTTTAACGACATCGCTTGTGATGAATTTGTTTAATTTGCTGTAGTTAATTTTTTTCATAATGCTATAATTTTTTGTGACTGTTTAAAATTTAAAATCGATAATTCATAATACTCTGGCAGTATTTCTATACCGATTGAATTTCTACCCAGCTCATTGGCTACTAAAGAGGTAGTGCCAGAACCTAAAAACGGATCTAATACAGTATCGCCCTGTTTGGTAAAGAGCTTAATAAACCATTCCGGCAATGGTTTCGGGAAAACAGCGCTATGATTTTTGTTTGCAGTTTCAGTAGCGAGATTCAGCACATTTGTCGGATACGCCAGATCACGACCAACCCACATTGAAACATTTTTGCCAAAACCGCTGCCTACTTTTGAATTATCGCGTCTTTTATCTGTTTCGCTAAGGTTTTTTAGTCGAGTTTTCGCCCAGTCACCCATTGGTATCCGTACCTCGTCTTGGTACATATTAAATTTTTTGTTTTTGTTGAATTGCAGGAGTCGCTCCCAGGCGTCGCGGAAACGATTTGGCCATTTTCCAGGGAAGCAGTTTTTTTTGTGCCAAATAAATTCCTCGGTCCAAAGCCAGCCTTGTTTTCGCATTTCTATAATTAACTCCATAACATATATGTGTCTTTCACTGGCAACAATTTTTTCTTTTATGTTTAGCACAAAAGTTCCAGTTGGTTTTAATACGCGAAATAATTCTTTTGAAATTGGAAGAAACCACTTAACATATTTATCAGGGTTTATTCCGCCGTATGTATGGTTTCTTTGGTCAGCATAAGGCGGAGAAGTGAATACTAAATCAATTGAATCATCGGGCAGCGTTTTTAAGGCTTCGGCGCAATCGTCGTTAATAAAAATAGCCTCTGACGGCGTCAGTTTTGAAAATAAATTATTCGATTTTATGACTTTTCTTTCCATGGTTTGCGAGTGTCATTGAATTTTCTGAGTGTATGCAAATTATACCTTATCTAATCATCTACAACAAACCAGTGGCAAGTGATTAATTAAGAGGGAGTCAATAGCCAAGTGCTTCTATTTGTAGTAAAATTCTACCATAACTATGGCTAACATCAAACTCCTAATTCAGGGCTATGCCCGAATAGCCAAAAATGGATTTTGTGCCTCCAGCGCCACTGTCTTAATTCGTGACAGCGGCAAGATTGTTCTGGTTGATCCGGGATCAAACACGGTCCGGCTTCAGTCGGTTTTGAAAAAAGAAAAAATCAAGCCGCAAGATGTTGATTATGTTTTTTTGACGCATTTTCATCTTGACCATATTTTAAATATCCGGTTTTTTCCTCAAGCAACTATTTTAGATGTTGATACGATTTACAAAAAAGACAGGGGAGTGGTTTATGGCGGATTTATTCCGGGCACAAAAATTCAAGCCATGCCCACCCCGGGCCACGCGCACGAGCATGGCGCTTTGGTCGTCAAAACAGAGAAGGGGAGAGTGGCTGTGGCTGGTGATTTATTTTGGTGGAATGATGGTGAGAAACAAAAAACAGATTGGCGCAGTTTAGTTTATAAAAAAGACGCTTATGTCAAGAATTGGAAACAATTAGTGGCAAGTCGCAAGAAATTATTAGAACTGGCTGACTGGATTATTCCCGGGCATGGGAAGGTGTTCAGAGTGGAGAAATAAGCCTTGTGAAAATAATCTTTGCAATCTTGCCAAAATCTGTTTTTTTTGTTATCTTTTTATTGTTCTAATGAGCGCCGTTAGCTCAGCCTGGTAGAGCAATTGCCTTTTAAGCAAATGGTCGCAGGTTCGAATCCTGCACGGCGCACCAATGTTTCCAATTAAGGTTCCCAGCCAAAGGCTGGCCACCCCCTGGGTGGGAATCCTGCACGGCGCACCAAATAACTTTTAATCCATGCCCGAGAAACAAATCAAAGGCATTGATGCCATAAAGCCAACTCATGCCAAAAAAGATTGGCATAATTTAACTTTGGCCGAAACCGCCGGCAAGCTCAAGGTTGGCAAAACCGGACTAACTTATGCCGAGGCGCAGGAGCGTTTGGCCAAGCATGGCCGCAATATCTTGCCTGAAGAGCCTCAAATTGGGGGGTTGATTTTATTTTTGCGGCAATTCAAAAATTCTTTAATTTACATTCTGGCCGCGGCCGCGGGAATAAGCTTTTATTTAAGAGACAACGTTGATGCCGGAATAATTTTAGCCGCGGTTTTAATCAATGTGGTGGTTGGTTTTTTTCAGGAATACAAAGCCCAGAACGCCCTGGCCGCGCTCAAAAAAATCATCAACCACCAGGCCCGCGTGGTGCGCGACGGGCGCGAGCATGTCTTGGACATTCGGGAACTCGTGCCCGGCGATATTGTGATTCTCTCGCCAGGGGCCAAAGTGCCGGCTGATGGCCGGCTGTTTGAAACCGAGTATCTAAAAATTAACGAAGCGGCCTTGACCGGCGAAAGCGAAGCTTGCGAAAAAATCAACCACGCTCTGGAAGGCGAGCTGATTCTGGCTGACCAACACAACATGGTTTTTATGGGTACTGTGGTCGCTGAGGGCCGGGGCAAATTTTTTGTCACGGCCATTGGCGCGCAAACCGAAATCGGCAAAATCGCTTCCTTGGTCAAGGAAACAAAAACTCCCCGCACTCCGCTTCAGGAAAAATTGGGCCGCTTCAGCCACTGGGTATTGATTTGGGTATTGGGATTAGCCGCTATTCTTTTGGGCGCCGGCCTCGCGGCTAAGCAAAATTTTGTCCAGATGTTCACCACCACCGTGGCCATAGTGGTAGCCGCCATTCCCGAAGGCCTGGTTATTGGAGTCACCGTTATTCTGGCTTTGGGCATGCAGCGGATTTTGCGGCGCGGGGCTTTGGTGAAACAACTGGTGGCCGCCGAAACTTTGGGCTCAACCACGGTGATTTGCGCCGACAAAACCGGCACCATCACTTTGGGCGAAATGCGGGTAACGCGCCTCCTAACCCCGAGCCACGACATTGATACCATTGCCAATGGCCATAATCTCAAAGAAACGGTCAAAGGCTTGTGGGAAATGCGTCTGTTGGCTAAAATCGGAATTTTTTGCAATAACGCGGTTATCGGCTCGGCTATGAATCAAGATACTGCCAAAGATGAATTAAGCGCTGAAGCGTTAGTGGGCTCGCCGACCGAGAAAGCGATTCTGCTCTCGTCTTTGGATTTAGGGTTCAGCGAGAAAGACGCTTTTAGCGAGCGGCCGCGGCGCGATGAGATTCCTTTCAGCTCCCAGAAAAAATTCATGGCCACTCTCAACTCCTGGACCGACAAACAGAACATCATCCATTTTAAAGGCGCGCCGGAAAAGATTATTAATTTTTGTTCTTATTACCAGTCTGGCCGGGCGGTTAAAAAGTTGGATGCCAAAAAGAAGAATGAATTTTTGAAACAGCACCAAAAGCTTTCGCGCCTGGGTTTGCGCGTTTTAGGCGCGGCTTACAAGGGCGTGTCCATTCAAGCCGCTTCTTTTGGAGAGCTCCCTGACTATAACCAAGAAGCTGTTTGGGTTGGTTTTTGGGGCATCAAAGACCCTCTGCGGAGCGAGGTTGTCCAAACTATTGCCGAAACACGCGCCGCCGGAGTGCGCACTATTATGATCACCGGCGATAATAAAGACACGGCCAGTTCTATTGCCCGCGAGGCCGGGCTGGAGGTTGGCGAGGGCAAGATTATCGATGGAGCGGAATTGGCCGGCATGTCCCAGGCCCAGCTGGCCCGGGCCGTAAAAAAAGTTGAGGTTTTCGCGCGGGTGAGTCCAGAAGACAAATTGCGCATTGTCGAGGCCTTGCAGTCGCACGGCGAGGTGGTGGCCATGACCGGGGACGGGGTCAACGATGCGCCGGCCCTGCAGCGGGCCGACATTGGCGTGGCTTTGGGTTCAGGCACGGATGTGGCCAAAGAAACGGCTGATTTGATTCTGCTGGATAATAATCTGGCCACCATTGTCCGGGCCGTGCGGGAAGGCCGGGTGATTTTTGACAACATCCGCAAGCTGGTGCTGTACCTGCTTTCCGACAGTTTTGCCGAGATGCTGATTATTGGTTTTGGCTTGTTGCTGGGCTGGCCGCTCGCGGTTTTGCCGGCCCAGATTATCTGGATTAATTTAGTCACTGACGGTTTGCCTAATTTCGCCTTAACCCAGGAGCCGGAAGAATCGGAAGTCATGTCCGAGAAACCGATTCCGCGCCGCCAGCCGGTTTTGGATTTTGAACGCAAGTTCCTGATTTTTTTCATCAGCGTCATTACGGCGCTCACCACTTTGGGGCTTTTCTGGCTTGTCTGGAAAACTTCGGGCAATTTGGAACTGGCCCGCACCGTGGCTTTTACCACCTTGGCCATTGATTCCCTGCTTTACGTTTTTTCGGCCCGCACGGTGCGGCACACGATTTTTGAGCATAATTTTTTCGCCAATAAATGGCTGATTGCCGCGGTCGTGGCCGGGTTTGCTATTCAGATTTTCGGCCTCTATGTTCCGTTCATGCAAAAATTACTGCGCACCGTGCCTTTGGGAGTAGCTGAATGGCTTCTAATCATCTTCGCCTGTTTGTGGGTAGTGGGCCTGATTGAGCTGGCTAAATATTTATTCATCGTGAAGCGGAAAAATGCGGTTTTGTTTTAGGCTGCAAAAAGCAGCTTGTTTTTAATATTGAGACATAATTGTCTTTTCGACCAAGATGTGTTATTATGGCTTGATTTACAGGCCTGGATTTTTTTGGCCAGGTAGCAGGCCCAAATTAATACAACAGGAGGAGTGCCATGTACCTTGAAATGATTACCCATGTTGGGTTGGCCAAAGAGACGAGTGACGCCATCGTGCGTCTGATGCCTCGCCAGCTCCAGCGGATCGTCAAGGAGCACTTTGGACTCGACCTGCGCGATGCTTCGGAACTGCAGGTGCTGCCGCCGGTTGTGGGCTGGACCCCGGAGCCCGGCATGTTCGTGTTCTGGACTCTGCGCGGCGTGTTGAACCTGGGTGGCCGCAATTTCCACACAGCCAAGGCAGCCATCACCGCCGCGCTTACAGAGATTTTCGCTGAATACGAAGTGCCGGCTGGCGAGCGCTTCAGCGTCCGCGGAGTCATCCCGTATGTCGGAAGCATGAGCAACACAGTGGAAGACATGCAGCCGGTTGTGTTCCCGGGCCGGAAGCCGGTTTCCCCGCCGGCCGCCTGAGCCACAAGTATTCGTCGTTATCCTTCGTCACCCCTCCCAAGTCATCGGGAGGGGTGTTTTTTTGATTGATTTTTTAAGGGAAAAGCGTAGGATTAATACAATATAGTAATAAGCAATTCAAACATGACCCGTAAAACCACGCTCATCTTTATTCTGCTTATTCTTCTCGCCCTCACCGGAGTTGGGGTTTATTATTATCCGTACCTTCCCGCGCAAGTGGCCACGCATTGGAGCGCGGCTGGTGAAGTGAACGGTTACATGGGAAAGTTCTGGGGATTGTTTTTATTGCCCATCATGGCTGTGGTGATTGCCGGGTTCATGTTCCTGTTGCCCAAAATTGACCCTTTGCGCCGCAACATTGAATCTTTCCAAAAAGAATACAATCTCCTGATTCTGACAGTCGTTGTTCTGCTTGCTTATTTGCAGATTTTGATGCTGGTTTGGAATTTAGGGATGCGGTTTGATTTTACGCGGTTCGTGGGTGTGGCTTTGGGGGCCATGTTTTTTGTGATTGGCCTGATTCTGCCTAAAACCAAGCGCAATTGGTGGGTCGGCATCCGCACGCCCTGGACATTGTCATCCGACAAAGTCTGGGAACGCGTGCACCGGCACGGGGGCAAGTTATTCAAAGCAGTAGGCGTGGCGGCCATTGTTGGCTCTTTCTGGGGAGCCAAGGGACTAATCGCGGCCGTGGTTTTGGTTGTCGCGGCCTCGATGTGGCTCTCTGTTTATTCTTATCTGGTTTTTAGGCAAGAGAAAAAGATTATCTAGATAAAGTTGGCCAGCGCCTCTGGGGGCGTCTTTTTTTGCTTGTGGAAAAACAGGGTTTGACTTTTATGTTAGAATGTTCTAACATAAAACCATGTCAAATTAACTTACTATCTCATCTATGAAAAAAGACAAACTTCGCCTGATTGGAATGTCTATCCTTGCCTGTCTGGTACTCTTAACCAGCCTGCTCTACGGCATCGAAATGGCCAAAAGGGGCAGAATAAATTTTGGGGGTTCTCTGGCTTTGATAATACTGCTTATTGCCATTCTTTTCATGATTTACTTTATCAAGCATAAATACAGCGATGTCAGGAAGGGCCTGCCTTTGGATGACGAGCGGTCGAAAAAAGTCATGACCCAGGCCGCGGCTATGACCTTTTACATTTCTTTGTACTGGCTTTTGGCCATTTCCTTTTTTGAGTCGTTTTTCGCCAAAATGTTTGGAGTCATAAAGTTGGATGCTGGCCAGGTCGTGGGTGGCGGCATTGCTGGCATGAGCATAATTTTCATTATTGCCTGGATTTATTACCAGAGCAAAGGCCGGCTACTCTGACATGAAGACCAGAATTAAAGAATTAAGAGCCAGTCATAATCTGACCCAGGAGGATTTAGCCAGAAAAGCCGGGGTCAGGCGGGAGACAATCGTGTTCTTGGAGCAAGGGAAATACGTGCCGTCTTTAAAGCTGGCTTGGGACGTGGCCAAAGCCCTCAAAATAAAAATTGAGGATTTGTTTGATTTGGATGATTAAATCTTGCTTTTTCGCCTTAAAATTGGTAATATAAAATAGAAATCGGTTGTCGGAAATCGGAAATCAGTTATAGAAATTGGAAAACAGAAAACGGTTTGTGTGCTTACTGCTTTCCGGTTTCTGATTTCCATTACCGATTTCTGTTTTCTGATAACTGTTTTCCATATTTTATGCATCGAACACACACTTGCGGTCAATTAAGAAAAGACAATGTCGGCCAGGAAGTAATTTTGGCCGGCTGGGTCCACTCCCGGCGCGACCATGGGGGCGTGATTTTTATTGATTTGCGCGATTACTACGGTTTGACGCAGATTGCTTTCCATCCCGATACTTCCAAACAAGCCTGGGAGCAGGCCAACAAAGTGCGGAGCGAGTTTGTCCTCAAAGTCACGGGCAAAGTCGTGACTCGCCCTAAAGACATGGTTAATCCCAAATTAGCTACTGGCGAGATTGAAATTGATGGGCAAAAAGTGGAAATTTTGAACACTGCCAAAGTTTTGCCGTTTGAATTGGATAAGCCGGATTCCGAGGCCAACGAGAACCTGCGCCTCAAATATCGTTTTTTGGATTTGCGCCGGCCGAAACTGCAGGACATGCTCAAAAAGCGGGATGAGATGATTCGCCTCATCCGCGTCTATTTCCACAAACAGGGTTTTTTGGAAGTGCAGACTCCGATTCTGGCCAACTCTTCGCCCGAAGGCGCGCGCGACTGGCTGGTGCCCTCCCGACTGTATCCGGGCAAATTTTACGCCTTGCCCCAGGCGCCCCAGCAGTTCAAGCAGTTATTGATGGTTGGGGGTATTGATAAGTATTTTCAAATCGCGCCTTGCTTCCGCGATGAAGATCCTCGGGCCGACCGCCACTTTGGCGAATTCTACCAGCTGGATATGGAAATGAGTTTTGTGGAACAGGACGACGTGTTCAAGGTCATGGAGCCGATTATGCTGGAACTAACCGAGAAATTATCCAAGAAAAAAGTTACCACTTTGCAAAAGAACGGCCAATTCTTGCAATTGGCCTGGCGCGAGGCCATGGCCAAGTACGGCTCTGACAAGCCGGACTTGCGTTTTGATTTGGAGATAAAATCTGTCACCGAACTGGTCAAAGACTCAGATTTCAGCGTGTTTAAAGAAGCCGTGAAAGCTGGCGGTGCGGTCCATGCTTTGAAAGTTGATGGCGGGGCTAAGTTTTCCCGCAAGGATATTGATGACATCACCGAGATAGCCAAGTCCAAAGGCGCCAAAGGTTTGGCCTATATCATTGTTGATGAAGAATTAAAATCACCTATCTTGAAGTTTTTAGACAAAGATATTGTTACCAAGATAATCAAAGAAGCAGGAGTTAAAAAAGGCGACATTGTCTTTTTTGGAGCCGGGGAGTGGCGCGTGGTGTGTGAATCTTTGGGCGCGGTGCGCTCTGACTGCGCGGCCCGCTTGGGTCTTAAAGACAACAACAAGGCGGCCTGGCTCTGGGTGACTGATTTTCCAATGTACGCCGAGTCCGAGATTGAACCGGGTAAGATTGATTTTGCGCATAATCCTTTCTCTATGCCCCAGGGCGGCTTGGAAGCATTAGAAAACAAAGATCCAATGGATATTTTGGCTTATCAGTATGATTTGGTCTTGAATGGTTTTGAAATCACTTCCGGCGCTATCCGCAACCACAATCCGGAAATAATGTACAAAGCGTTTGAGATTGCCGGTTATACCAAAGAGGAAGTGGATGCCAAGTTCGGCCACATGATCCGCGCGTTTGAATTCGGCGCGCCACCCCATGGCGGCAATGCGCCAGGCATTGACCGGCTGTTGATGGTTTTGCTGGACTGTGATTCCATCCGCGATATTTACGCTTTTCCCAAAGACGGACAGGGGAAGGATGTGATGCTGGACGCGCCGAGCGCGGTGGATCCGAAACAGTTGAAGGAGTTGAATATTAAGATTGTAAAAGAGGATTAACCATGAAAATACCAGAACAAGCCAAACGTGTATTCAGTGGAGTGATTTTTGATGTGTATCAATGGAAACAGGAAATGTTTGATGGCACTAAAGCTACTTTTGAAATGCTCAAGCGGTCGAACACGATTCAAATTATAGCAACACAGGGAGATAAAATTTTATTATCGCACGAAAGCCAGCCAACCAAAAAAGATTTTATCAGTTTATTCGGCGGCAGGCAGGAGGAAAACGAGACTGAACTTAAAACAGCCAAACGAGAGTTTCTTGAGGAGACCGGTATGGTATCTGATAATTGGGAATTGTTAAAAGTATATGAACCGGTTCACAAGATAGAATGGAGCATACATCTGTTTGTTGCAAGGAATTGCAAAAAAGTTAAAGAACCCGAGCTTGATTCAGGAGAAAAAATAGAAATAATGAAAGTTGATTTTGATGAATTCATAGATGTGGCGCTTAGTGAAAAATTTTGGGGAAGGGAAATAGTTGAAGATGTATTGCGCCTGAAGCTGGAGCCAGAAAAATTGCAGGAGTTTAGAAAAAAAATTTTTAGCTAGGATTAGAAAATCAAAAGAGATTTTAAAGAGTTTATGCAATCCAAAAAATTAGTAATTTTTGAAGGCAGAAAAATCCGCCGGATTTATGACGAGAAACAAGAAAGGTGGTATTTTTCGGTGGTGGACATGGATAACCATTTTACCGGATTCAGTAAAATGGTTGAAATTGGCTAAAATATGAACATGGAAAGAAAAACCACCAAAATCGCTATTTTTCAGCGGAAAGAAATCCGCAAGACCATTCATAACAAAGAATGGTGGTTTGTGATTGTTGATGTGGTGGCTGTTTTAACCGATTCTGTCCAGCCGGACGGCTACATTAAAGACATGCGCCGCCGTGATCCGGAGTTGTCCGAAGGGTGGGGGCAAATTGCCACCCCCCTTTTGATCCAAACCGCGGGCGGCTCACAAAAGATAAATTGCGCCAATACCGAGGGCATTTTTCGCATAGTCCAATCAATTCCTTCGCCCAAGGCGGAGCCATTCAAACGCTGGCTGGCCAAAGTCGGCTATGAGCGGATACAGGAGATTGAGAATCCGGAATTGGCCACCAAGCGCACAAGGATGTTGTATAAGTTAAAGGGCTATCCGGAGGATTGGATTGAAAAAAGAATGCGCGGCATAGCGATCCGCGATGAGCTAACCGATGAATGGCAAAAGCGCGGCGCGCGGGAGCAAAGGGATTATGAAATTTTGACGGCGGAAATTTCCCAAGCGACTTTCGGGGTAAAACCGCATGAATATAAGAAGTTAAAGGGTTTGAAACGGGAAAATCTGCGCGACCACATGGATGACTTTGAATTGATTTTGACCATGCTCGGCGAAAGGACAACCACCGAAATTCACCGCACTAAAGACACGCGCGGCCTGCCGCGGTTAAAAGACGATGCCCGGGCGGGCGGCCAAATTGCCGGCACGGCCCGAAAACAGATTGAGCGGAAATTAGGGCGATCTATAGTTTCAAAAAATAATTTTTTACAAAATCATAAAGCCATAAAAAAATAAAAAAGATTATAATAAATGGTTTTTGTTTATGCTTTCCCGTTTACAACAGTATATTCTCGAGGAGTGCGTTATGGCCAAAGGAGGGAGCATTAGCCGGCGCATTTTGGATGCCAATTATAAAGCGAGCCAATCGCGCGCCCGGGGGGAGAATTTTAAAAAAATAATCACCCAAAGCATTGAAAGATTAATCGCTCGCGGTTTTTTAGTCGGCTACGGGGTAAAGACCAAGGAAAAATTATTCATTGATAAAGTAAAGTTAACAGCAGAGGGAAGAAGACGAGTGCAACAATGGCGGGAATCGCGCCAAGCCAAATTACCATTACACAAAATCACAAACAAATGCATCAAGTTGAAATAAATAATTTTCAAGGCCCGCTCTCGCTCCTTTTGGACCTGATTGAACAAAATAAACTGGACATCACCGAAGTGTCTTTGTCTGAAGTAACTGACCAGTACTTGGCCAAGCTGGATGAGCGCCGCGGAGAGCTCTCGGGCGAGGAGTTGGCTGATTTTTTGTTGATTGCGGCCAAGTTACTGGTCATTAAGTCCCGTGCCTTATTGCCGAGTTTGGGGCTGGAAGAAGAGGGTATCAGTTTGGAAGAACAGCTAAAGATGTATAAGGTTTATCGCGACGCCAATAAGGTCGTGGCTGGGATTATAAAACAAAAGAATTTCTCTTTTGGCCGCGAGCCGTTGAAATTCCGCAGACAGGTTTCTTTTTCTCCGCCGGAAAAACTTACAGTCAAAATGATTTCCACCCGCTTCAAAGAGGTAATCGCGTCTTTAGAGCGGAGCATTATCACCCTGCCGAAAAAGACTTTAAAGAAAGTCGTTTCCCTGGGCGAGCGCATTCAGGATTTGCGGTCGTTGCTCGCCACCAGCGCCAAGTTCGGTTTTGCCGAATTCATAAAATCCGCCAAGTCGCGCGCCGACGTGGTGGTAAGCTTCCTGGCCCTGCTGGAGCTCATCAAACAGCGGGAGCTGGGAGCCGAGCAAGAAGGAGCGCGCGACGATATTTTAATTAAGCAGTATTCTAAGATGTCATCCTGAGGCGAAGCCGAAGGATCTCGTGGATAAACATTGAGATCCCTCGACTCGGCGAGTACGCCTCACTCGGGATGACGCGTAAAAAAATGTCTTTGCAGTCAAAAATAGAAAGCTTATTATTCGTTTCCCCGGAGCCGCTCGCTTTAAAGGAGCTGGCGCGTTTAACCAGTGAGCCGAAAGATAAAGTGGAAGAAGCTTTGGAGAAATTGCGCGACAAATACCGCTCCGATAAAGCGAGCGGCATAATACTCATTGAGACCTCGGACACTTTTCAACTAGTAACCGCTCCGCAAAACGCCGCTTTGGTGTCTGAATTTCTAAAAGGCGACATGACAGGCGAATTAACCGATCCGTCTTTGGAAACTTTGACGATTATCGCTTATCGCGGTCCCATTACCAAGCCGGAGCTGGAACAGATTCGCGGGGTCAATTGCGGTTTGATTTTGCGCAATTTATCCATGCGCGGACTAATCATCATCCACGAGGAACGCGGCGGCTTGCCGCGTTACGAAGCCAGCGCCGAGTTTGTGCGTTTCTTGGGTTTGCGCTCGGTTAAAGACCTGCCTGATTATCAAAAACTTCATGAACACGCCACCATTGCCCAGGTTATGGCCGCCACTGAAAAGGAGGAAGCGACATGACCGGGATAATTTTCTCTTTTTTACTCGCTACCCTGGCCAGTAGCCTGCCAGGCCTGCCATTAACTATTGAGCCTATGTATTTATCATCCAGTCAGCCGCGCGCTGAACGCGCTTTAAGGGATAAAACCGGCCAGCCGCCGCGGAAGACCGATGTCTTGTCTTTGGGTCCGCGACTATCTGCCAAAAGCGCCTTGGTGGTGGACAAGGATTCAGGCGCTGTCTTGTTTGAAAGCAACTCATCCGTGGCTCGGCCATTGGCCAGCTTGACTAAATTAATGACTGCTTTGGTGTTTTTGGAATCAAGTCCAAATTTGGCTTCTGTCGTTGCCATGACTGAAGATGATGACCGCGAGGGTGGCGCGACTTTTATCCGGCCCGGCGAATCGGCGACGCTGGCGGATTATCTCGCCACCAGCTTGATTGGGTCGGCCAATAATGCCACAATGGTATTGGCTCGTTCCCAAACCGCCACCACCACTGAATTCATTGCCAAGATGAACACAGCAGCGTGCGCATTAGGCCTGGATAAAACCAGTTTTGTTGAGCCCACGGGCTTGGATTCGGCTAATATTGGCTCCACGCGCGACGCGGCAAAGTTGCTTGACGCTGTTTCTAGAAACGAAAAAATTCGCAGCCTCACCAGCCGCGCCAGCGCCATAATTACAGTTGGGCCCAAAGGCGAGGAGCGCGAGGTAAAAAACACTGACCAGTTGCTGAATTCAATCATCCAGGTGACTTTGGGCAAAACCGGCTATCTTGACGAGGCTTTGTACAATCTGGCCGTTGTAGCCAAGTTGAAGAATGGCCAAGAAGTGTATATTATTGTCTTGGGTTCTGATTCCAGCGATGAGAGGTTTCAAGACGCGAAAAATTTGGCAGTCTGGGCGCAGAGCACTTATAGCTGGGATAAATAAAATGTCAAATGTCAAAGCTCAAATGCCAAATAAATGCCAAAATCAAAATGACAAAAATATTTATTTGGTATTTAGTCATTTGACATTGATTTGAACTTTGGATTTTGACATTTGTCATTATATGAAATCTCCTCTCATCATTGCCAACTGGAAGATGAAAGTTTCGGGCGACGAAGCTCTAACTTTGGCGCGCCAGGCGGTTAAGGCAACTGCCAAGTACAAATCAGCCGAAATTGTGCTGTGCCCGGGCTTTACGGAACTGGCTGGCGTGGCCAGCGCCATTAAAGGCTCTAGTTTAAAGCTTGGAGCCCAGGATTGTTTTTGGGAAGAGAGCGGCGCTTTTACCGGCGAAATATCGCCCCAGGCTCTCTTCTCTTATGGCGCCAGTTATGTTATTATTGGCCATTCGGAACGGCGCGAACATCTAGCTGAAACCGGAGCCATGATACGCAAAAAAATTTTTACCGCGTTCCGGGTGGGCCTAGTGCCAGTGCTCTGCATTGGCGAGAGTTTTAGCCAGCGCCAGGAAGGCCAAAAAGAAGTGGCGCTTATTCAGGAACTGCACCAAGCGCTTGATGGCTTGTGGCTAACCGAAGCCCAGCGACTGGTGGTGGCTTATGAGCCGGTTTGGGTGATTGGCTCGGGCCAGGCAGTTTCCGGCGATGAAGCCGAGCACACCCACCAGGTAATTAAGCAAACTCTTTATGATCTGTTCCCGGCAAGCGTGGTTCAGGAACAGCTTCGGATAATTTACGGCGGCAGCGTGGACCCGGAGAACGTGGCCCAGTTCACAATTCAGCCCACTGTGGATGGGGTTTTGGTAGGTGGAGCTTCGTTGGATGCCACTGTTTTTACGGCTTTAGTGGCTGCAGCCGTTAAGGCTGGGTGTTAAAACCCAGCTTAACAATTATGTTGACAATCATTCCTCTTATCATTATTATCCTCTCGCTCGGCATCATCCTTATTGTTGTCGCGCGTCATTTGCCGCAGGCCGCGGTTTTGGATGTTGGCAGTTTGCCGGAAGAGCGCGAGGCGCGGCTGAAAAGTTCCATTCTAGAAACCAGGCTCTTGCGCAAGGCCAATAATTTTTGGAAAAAAGTGAACATTGTTTTTGTGCCCTTGGCGCGATTTTTTGGCGCTTGGTACAAAATCGGGTTAAAACAGATCCGCGTTTTGGAGCGCACTTACCGTTTCCACACCGCCTCGCCTTTACCTGACACCAGTCAGAAATCAGAGCTTAAGCTCCAGGAGCTTTTAGACAAAGCTCGCGCCGCTTTTGAAGCCGGCAAATTAACCGAGGCCGAGGGCGATTATTTGGAGGCGCTCAAGCTCAATGCCGGCGTGCTCGCGGCTTACGATGGGCTGGGAAAGATCTACGTCAAGCGGCAGGAATGGGACCAGGCCCGGGAAACTTTTGAATATGTAACCAAAAACTGGCCGCAGCACGACCAGGCTTTCGCGCTTCTGGCTTTGGTTGAGGAAATCGCCGGCAATTTGGCCAAAGCCAAAAATCTTTATTTGCACGCCCTGTCCATAAATAACCAAGTTCTGGAATACCATCTTAACTTATCCGAAGTCTACCAATCCCTTGGTGACAACGAAAAATCGCTTTCCAGCCTGCAGAAAGCCCAGGCCCTGGAACCGAATAATCCCAAGGTGCTTGACCAACTTTTGCAAGTGAGTATACTGGTAGGAAACAAATCTTTGGCTCAAGAAGTATTAGACAAGATAAAGAAAGTCAATCCCGACCACGGCAAATTGGGGGAGCTGGAAGAAAAAGTGAAAGCCTTATCTTAAAAATTTATACGCCGTTGTAGCTCAGCTGGTAGAGCAACTCCATGGTAATTTATTTGCCCATTATTGAAGAAATTCAATATTGAATCCCGAATTACGGTTAAAGTCCGCCCTGGGCGGATCAGACCGTCCCGCCCTAGGCGGGCGAACGACTGACAAGGGGAGCTAAGCCGAAAGGTATGCTCAAGATACAGTCTAACCCTCTTATAAGCGAGTTTTTGTGAAATAGAGGTATAAAGTGAAGGAGTAGGTCGCCGGTTCAATCCCGGCCAACGGCTCCATTAAAAACATATTTGTGCGCAGGTAGCGAAGTGGTTAAACGCGGCAGACTGTAAATCTGCTGGCCCAGTGCCTTCGGGGGTTCGAATCCCTCCCTGCGCATTTCAATTAACATGATTAAAAAAATCAAAGGCAAATTTGTGGTTTTGTCGGAAAGCGCCGGCCGAGTATTTGGCAGGTACACTTCTAAAAAAGATGCACTAAAGAGGTTGCAACAGATTGAATTTTTTAAACATTTACAGAAAAGAAAGTAACGCTGGTTATGCCCGAACTGCCGGAAGTTGAAACCATTCGCCGCGACTTGTCAAAGCGCGTCATTGGCAAGAAAATCGCTAAAGTCATAGTCATCAAAAAAAAGCTGGTCAGAAGTCCGCTCAAGTCTTTTATCAGAATACTCGCTGGTAATAGTTTTGTCAGACTGGACCGCCGCGCCAAACTTTTGGTCGCTACTCTTAAAAAAGGGGAGCGCTTTTTATTAATTCATCTGAAAATGACTGGTCAGCTTTTGTATCAGCGCGGACACTCTGTTTCCGGCGGCGGGCACCCCCAGCCGCCGCCAGGCACGGAATTGCCAAATAAATTTTCCCACATTATTTTTGATTTCAACGATGGCTCGCATCTTTATTTTAATGACATGCGGCAGTTCGGTTATATGAAGCTCGTGGATAAAAAAGAGAAAGAGAGAATTTTTTCCGAATATGGTTTAGAGCCTTTATCCAAAGAATTTACTCTGACAGCTTTTAAAAAACTAGTAGCTGGCAAGAAAACTCCGATTAAGAAAATTCTTACAGACCAAAAATACATTGCCGGCATTGGCAATATCTATGCTGATGAGGCTTGTTTTGCCGCTGGTATCCTCCAAACTCGTCTGGGCAGCAGTTTGTCAGAACTGGAGATAAAGAAACTTTACATTGCCTGTAAGTCAATTCTTAAAAAAGCAGTTGCCAAGCGCGGCACCACTTTCCGTGATTTCCGCGACGCTTCAGGAGCGCGCGGCAATTTCGTTAAATTTCTGAAAGTCTATGGCCGGGCCGGGGAGAAATGCCTGCGCTGCAAAAAATCCATCATCAAAAAGAGCCGCCTTGGGGGCCGGAGCACGGCCTATTGCCCAGTGTGCCAGAAATAGTCCCGCACCATTACTGTTTGCAAATTTTTAATAATCAATAAGCAAAGCGCGCAGCGCGACGGCTGCGCCTCTGTTCAGTGTTGACCAAGATTCGCGGTTGGTAATGGTGCGGGATTGACTTTTGGCCGATTTTTTATTATTATACCCAAGCGATTTAATTCAGCCTCGCCATCTTAGCTCAACTGGTAGAGCAACGGTTTTGTAAACCGTAGGTTCCCGGTTCGATCCCGGGAGATGGCTCCAGTAATCAATTAATAAACCTCAGCCAAAGGCTGACCCGCCTTTGGCGGGAATTACCAAAATTATGCCTCAAGACAATCTCGTCAAACTTGAATGCACCGAGTGCAAGCGCATTACGCACCACAGCCGTAAAAACAAGAAAACCTTGCAGACCCGGCTACAACTGAAAAAGCACTGCAAGTTCTGCGGCCAGCACACCTTGCATAAGGAAACTAAATAGCCAATATATGCGCGGAGGATTAGCGTTAATTTTACTGGCGGCTGCGGTTCCGTTTTTGGGAGTCTCTTGTTCAAAAACAGGCGGAGTCAATCAAGCCACGGACAGGCTGGGTAATTTTTTTCAGCAGAACATTGCCAAGCCTTTGTCCGAACAAATTAAGCGCGCCCAGGATCGGACGCTTAATTTTGCGGGCGGCACCAGCGAGTCTTTTATCAAAGATTTGACCGACAAAGAAAAAGCTGCGGTTGAGGAGTGGCTCACTAAGAACAAGCTTAATCAGTTTGGCGACAAAAAAGACACGGTCTATACCGGCGGCACGCCGCTTTTCAACGAGCAGACCAGTGAATCATTGAACCGTTTTGAATACCTTTTTAATAAGTTTCCAGAGCTGAAAGACATAATCAAAAACGCGGTTACCAGCAAAGCCGTGGAGAAAAAATAAGGGGGCGTAGTTTAACGGTAGAACAATGGTCTCCAAAACCATTGGCGAGGGTTCGACTCCTTCCGCCCCTGCCAGCCGCTAAATTAAAGATCGTGTTTTTGTCAAAAAAGACGCTTGGTGGTAAAATGAGAGCAAAGCACAGCCATGACCAAGCAGAAAATAATTTTTGATGTTGTTCTGCCAATCGCCATTGTGGGATTGACAGCGTGTTTTATTATTTCAAACATCCCAAAAAATAGTCTGGTTTTGGCCGCGGACACAGCCAGCAACAGCCGGACATTGGGAGAAACCATCTCCAACACCCAAGTAAGCATTTGTTCTACTGCGCCGGTCATCTCGCCCACAGTTATTAAAACCTACCGCATGCGCGACCGGGCCGATGGTTATGGTATGTTGGCTGCCAAAGATGGGGGCTATGTTCTTACCGGGGACACGGTTTTGAGTTCTGGCATGGGTGTTTGGAACGCTTTCGTGGTTAAAACCGATGTCAAAGGTAATGCTTTGTGGAGCCGACAATTCGGAAGCAAGAGCGCGGCGCAAGGGGTGCTGGCTGACACCAAGCGGCCGGTGGTCCAGACTAAGGATGGCAATTTTGTCGTGGCCGTGGATATTATTGATTTTTACGATGCCAAGTATGAAAGCAAAAAAGAGCTTTGGGGCGATGTCTTGGTGGCCAAGCTGAATACCAAAGGCAATGTTGTCTGGTCCACCATGGTCGGCGATTACAGTATGGATTTCCCGCAAAAATTGTGGGCCACTTCTGATGGCGGCGTCATCTTGCTCGCCAAATTAAAACAAATTGTCGGTATCAGTCAGGGCCAGGAAATAGGGGATTCCGGCGCTGTGCCTGATTACAGCGTGGTAATAAAGTTCGACAAGAACGGCAAAACGCAATGGAGCAAAAAAATGAATTGGGTGGCCACAGACATGAAGTATCTGCCTGATGGCAGCTTTATCGCTTTGGCTGATATTGATACGCGAGTTACCGAACAGGCGGATTTAGGCACAGACATAGCGATGGGCAATTTGCCGGCAGTCATAAAATTAGACAAGAGCTTGAATGTGCTTTGGGCCAAAAGTATTGAAACTCCGGCCATGGAGCAAATGATGGCCACCTCCACTGCCTCAGGCGCGCCAGAGTACTATAAAGTAAAAATGCGCGTCTCGGCCGGCGATTTTCGGGCCGTGGAACAGGCGCCGGATGGGGGTTTTATCGCTTTTGGGCGCTACTTTAGCGCCACTCAGCTTATATCCGGCAACTCGAGTGTCAGTTCACTGATAGAATCTATTCCTTTTGTGGCGGTAAAAATCAGCCCAGAAGGCGAATATCAATGGGCTAAAAGTTTAAAAACATTTAATAGTTCAATGAGTATCGATTTTAAAGTTACTAAAACAAACAACAATGAATTTGTCTTGTTGCGCAATATTACTAGTAAGTCCGGCTTCTCCAGCCTCGAAGGTATGGCGGGCAATCTGGAACTTGTCAGAACAGACGCGAATTTCAATCCGCGGTGGATTAAAAAAATCAACATTGAACAAGACATAACCGGTTCTGACATCCAGGCGACTAAAGACGGGGGAGTGGCGGCCAGTGGCCGGATTATCACCACTGCCAAGCATATGATAATGGGCTCTCCGGAGCCCTGGGAGGAAACATTCTTAATCAAGGCGGATGTTAACGGCAATGTGAGCGGCGTGAAAAATGTGGCTAATAGCACGCAAGTATCGCTGGAAGACCAAAGTTCCTATTTAATAATGCAGCCCATGAGCGTCAAGGTCAGCAGTTTTAATTTAGCTATCAACAAAAAAGTCAATGCCAAAGTTTCCAATATTAAAAATACCATCCGCACCAATACGGCTTATAAAAGCAGTAAAGTGGCGCCCAGTTGTTCTTATTTAACCGCCACCCAGTCGAGCGCCTCGCCAACGGCCAAAACCTGGCCCCAGATTAATTTTGAAAGCGCCAAAGAAGTCGCGGCCATTGGCGAGAAAAACCAACCCATCAACGAAGAATTATTACCGATTCTCAAAGAGGTGTTTGGCGATAAGGTTAAATTGAAAGACAGCCTGCCCGGCATGTGGCTGACTTATGTTTTCCCGCGCCCGGACACGCGCGCCGACGTGGAAGCGATACAGAAGAAATATGAAGAACTGGGCTATAAGATTACCTCCTCCGACGGCGGCGATCTTTGGGTTTCTAAAATCGGTTTGACTTTGCATCTGGAATTTTCCATTCAAAATTCCATGGCCGGAAAATTAGAAGTGAGGTTTTAAGTTAGGCGAAGAAATACATTTTTTGACTTTGGGGCTTTGGAAAGGTAAAATTAAGGCAAATCATGTTAAATTATGAAAGAACTAGCAAAACAAGAAATAGAGAGGCAGGACTTTGTAGATGATCAGATTTTTGAGTTGCTACAAAAACTTCTTCCATCGCCAGATATGATTGATTGGAATATTGAAACAATTGGTGAGGTTCGTGAAGTTATAAGAGAATAATTTGTAAAAAAGAAACAAATTATAAACGAGGAACAATTTTATCCATACTTAAAAATATGAGACTGGAAGTTTTATTAGGCCATGAGGAAACCTAAAGAAAAGTTGAAAAAAAGTATGGAGGGGAATAAAAAAATACTTGAATCTGTTAAATATAAACCCTATTTTTCCAAGGGTAATTTTGTGCTTTACAATGCTGACTGTCTGAAAATCCTAGAACAGTTGCCGGAAAATTCCATTGACATGATTTTTGCCGATCCACCATATCTGCTCTCAAACGGTGGCTTTACTGTGCATGCCGGTAAAATGGTGAGCGTGAACAAGGGGCAGTGGGATGTCAGTAATGGCTTAAAGAAAGATTTTGAGTTTCATCTTGAATGGACAAAAGCTTGCCACCGCGTATTAAAACCAGGCGGCACGATTTGGATTAGCGGTACTTATCACTCGATTTACCAATGCGGCTTTGCTCTGCAGGTGAACAAGTTTCATATTCTGAATGACATTACATGGTTTAAGCCCAATGCCTCTCCTAATTTAAGTTGCCGATTTTTTACAGCCAGCCATGAAACTTTGGTTTGGGCCAGAAAAGACAAAAAGGGTAAGCATAAGTTTAATTATGAAGAAATGAAAAATGGCGCTTGGGCGAATGATTTTCTCAAAAAACCGAACAAACAAATGAGAAGTGTTTGGGCAATTGGTACTCCAAAAACAGAAGAGAAGAAGTTTGGTAAACATCCAACCCAAAAGCCTGTTGATTTATTAGTAAGAATAGTTGTGGCCAGCACGGACAAGGGTGATTTAGTGCTTGATCCATTCACTGGCTCCTCGACTACTGGTATAGCGGCTCATTTGAATGGCCGGAAGTTTATCGGAGTTGATTTAGAAAAAAAATATTTGGATTTGTCCGCAAAGCGTTACAATGATCTTAAAGAAGGACTTCTTTAATATAAACCTATGAAAATTATTACTCGGGTAGTAGCCATGCGAAATCTGAAAAATGCAATTGGTAAAAACCTAAGAGAGTTAGCGAAACAATACAAAGTTACCACTTATGAAACCGGCAAACAAAATAAAGGCTGGAAAGGTCTAGTATAGTGGTCGGACTCTAAATTCAACCGGTTTAATGATATAAT
>MHKO01000005.1:387-14292 GCA_001818435.1 Candidatus Komeilibacteria bacterium RIFCSPLOWO2_02_FULL_48_11 | reverse complement strand
TTATCTGGACGTCAATGGCATTGTGGTTGGAGAATATGCGCCGCCCGAGACTCAAGACGCCAACGCGCCTGCCTTGCCCATGGTGGAAATTGAATACTTCAGTCAAACCCTTGTCAAACCCGGGGACGTTATATTGAAAAGCGAGGAGATAGGGTATATCTTTGCTCTTTACGACGCTTTGGCGCGTTCCAGCGCCAATGTAAAACTGGAAACCGTAATTTACAATCCGCGGCTCGGGGATGAGCTGAAATTCGTAACCATCGAGGGCTGGCAGGGCCTGGTTTCCAAAAAATTGCCTTTAGAGACCCAAGTTAGAAAATTAGAGCAAGTGCTCTCGGAAAAGATAAGAGACAAGCGGAGAATCTTGAAGTACGTGGATTTACGGGTCAAAGATCGCGTCTATTTCAAATAGCCAGGTATGTTGATACCTCGAGGCTAGGGAAGTTTAAATAATTAACCCGGAATCTTCCAGAATCTCAATGATTCTGATTCTTTTTATATCTGGCGTCTTATAAGGTACATTGTGCGACCCATTATTAATTTATTTTCAAACTCTTCCCTACTATTTTTTAGTCAAGAGCGTAAATAAAAAAGCGTTGACACGAAATCTCGTCAACGCTTCCATTCCCCGAGCCTTCAACCCACTCCTTTCAGGTTAAAGATTATACACCTCCTGGAACTTTTTGACAGCCCCAGAGATCATCAGCGCCAGGTCGCTGGCTGATTGCCTGAAAAGATCAACCAAGTCCGCCGCCTCCCACCCCAGGAGGTTAAAGACCCGGGTTATCACTCCGGCTCCGATTACCACGGCGCCGACTACAATGGCCGCCAAGGCCAGGTAGCCTAAACCAGCCGCGGCCAGGCCCACAACCTTGAGGCCGAGCCAAACCACAATGGCTGCGCCCACAACTGCCATGCCGGTGGTAATCCAGTCTGTGACTGTTAATTCTCCGGCGACCAACTTGGAAGCAGGCGTTTCTATCGCCTGCTCCAGGTATATTTCGCCTGTTCCTGGATTTACCAGCCGGACCACGGGTTTTATGCCGCGTAGCCCGATTTCAATCAGAGCGCGCCGGCCATCCGGAGCAATGATGATGGGCTGGCCGTCAGGGTTAAACATTAACTCGACCATAACCGGCGACTGTCCGTCGGAGCGCTCCAGACTGATGGCCAGGCGCTTCCCCGGATTTTTCGCCAGGCTAGACACAGCATCATATTGGCCGCCCAATTGTGCCGCCACGTCGGCATTAGTGCCGGACAACACAATGTCCGCTTCTGTTTTCTCGCTGGCCAGAGTGTTGCCGCTGCCCCCGCAACCCTGAAAGCTTAGCGACATCAGGGATATCGAGAGGAGAACTGCCAGCCCCTTTCCTGCCATTGACTTGCGCAAACCGTTCATCTCATTCCTCCTGTAGTGTGGATGAAAACATTTTAGGCAATCTCAAAGAGAACACGTTATCTTAACGCTTATTATTGGATTGTCAAGAATAGCCTGTCAAGCCGTTTAAATTTACGGCAAATAATCCACTGGATTCACCGGAATGCCGTTTAAGCGGATTTCCAGGTGCAGATGGGCTCCGGTTGTCAGCCGACCGGCTCCTGGGGTGCCTGGCGTGGCCCCGGAACAGCCAATAACCTGTCCTTGGACAACATAGTCGTCTTCTTTGACCAAAATACAGCTCACATGCCCATAGACGCTGGAAAGGCCGTCAGCGTGAATAATTGAGATGTAGCTATACCCCAGGCCCGCGTCGTGCGCCGTGGCCACGTAACCAGAGCCAATGGCGTGGATTGACGTGCCTTGAGCCGCGCGGATATCAATGGCTGGGTGCTCAAAATAGCGGCGGAAAGGATAATCCGGGTCATGGAAAGCGGCGGTAATTGTCCGGCCGTCAGTGGGCCAAATAAAGCCTTGACCCGAAAGCTCGGATAAAGTTTTATCGCCTTTGGCCGCCAGCTTGGCGCGCAGTTCGCGCTCCAGGCTCACGATATTGGCGTTGATTTGCGCCTGCTCGGCTCTCACCTCTTTCAATAGTTGCTGGAACTTGGATTCATCGGCCTGGGTGGCCTCCAGCAACACGTTTTTTGCGGTTGACTTTTCGGCCAGAGACTCCTGCTTGTCGTCCAGTTGGGCCCGCAAGTCCTCCAGGGTTTTACGCTCCTCTTCCAATATCTGTTTTTGGGCTTCCAAGTTTTCTTTTACGACTTTGATTTTTTTTAAGACAACCATTAAATCGCCTTCAACGGTTTTGAGGTATTGCACCTGGTCGTAAAATTCGGAAAAAGCGTCATGAGCGAGCAGGATTTCAAGATAGCTTTTCTCCCCTTTTTGATAAAGCACGCGCACGAATTCTGCCAGTTTTTCCTGTTCTTTCACTATTTCCAAATTTTTATCTTTGATTGTTTCCTCGGTTTGTTGAATCTTGAGGTTGGTGGCGGTGATTTCCTGGCGCTTAATTTCCAATTCGGCTTGCGTCTGGCCGATTTTATCCTCCAATTCTTCCAGCTGGCTTTTTATGCCTAAAGCTTCGTCGCGCTTGGCCTTGATTTTTTCTTCATAGACCTGCACTTTTTTTTGCAGTTCTTCAATGGCCTGGCGCTGGGCTTTCAGTTTTTCCTGCAATTCATCCGGCGCGGCCGCGTCTTGCGCTTGGCCGATAATCGGCAGGGCCAGCCAAACGAAAATCATCAGCCAACCGAGGATTTTGGTTTGTTTTTGTTTCATATCCTACGAATTATCAGCCAGAGGCTAACCGAACCATCCTTTGGAGGGAGCCTTTGGCTGGCGAGTACAAAAATATACGAATAATTAGAAACTATGGATTATTATAGCACAATTTTAAGATTCAGACAAAATAAAAATGTCATTGCGAGGGAGCGTACTCGCGACCGTGGCAATCCCATGGTTATATTCTGGGATTGCCACCCAAAGGTGGCCAGTCTCTGGCTGGCTTCGCTTCGCTCGCAATGACATATTTAAAGTTTGCTTATTGCTTCTCTTATTCTCTCTATGCTTTTCTTTTTCCCTAAAATATCCATGACCGCGAATAAATCCGGTGAATTGGCGAGCCCGGTCACGGCCACGCGCACGGGCCAGAGCAGTTCGCCTCTTTTAACGTTATTTTTCTCGCAATAATCTAAAAAGGTTTTACGAAGTTTTTCCTCCTGCCAATCCCCGGCCTCAATTTTGCTTATGACATCTAGCGCGGTTTGGAGCTGGGTTTTACACTGGGTTTGGCTTAAACCCTTTGGAATTAGAATCTTGGCGTCATAATCAAGTTTGTCTTGCCGCAGAAAATCAGTCAAAGGCGCAAAGTCAACCAACTTTTCCATTCTCTCTTGCGCGAGTTTAACGACCTTTTTTAACGCGTCATCCTGAGCGTTAGCGAAGGATCCCAGAATTAATCCATGGGATCCTTCACTCCGCTTCGCTTCGTTCAGGATGACGGATTGAAGTTCATTAGCCGTCATCTTTTTAATATACTGCCCATTCATCCAATTCAGCTTTTTAATGTCAAAAATCGGGTTGGCTTTATTCACTTTGTCCAAATCAAATTCTTTTATCAGCTCATCGCGGCTGAAGAGCTCTTGGTCGGTTTTTGGGTTCCAACCCAGGAAAGCCAGGTAATTGAACATGGCTTCCGGCAGATAGCCGGCTTCGCGGTAATCCAAAATTGAAACCGCGCCATGGCGTTTGGAAAGCTTGGTTTTATCCGGCCCTAGAATAATCGGCACATGGGCAAAAGCCGGTTTGGCCCAGCCAAAATAATCATACAATAACAGATGCTTTGGGGTTGAGGGCAACCACTCGTCTGCGCGGATAACGTGCGAGATTTCCATCAAGTGGTCGTCCACCACTGCGGCCAGATGGTAAGTGGGAAAACCATCTGATTTAAGCAAAACTTGGTCATCAATCAAGCTATTTTTAAAACGTACTTCGCCTTTTATAACGTCATTAAGCACGGTTTCACCTTCATGGCCGATTTTCATGCGGATGACGTGCGCCTCTCCCCCATCCAAGAGCTTTTTGACCTCAGCCGCATCCAGAGTTAAACAATGGCCATTATATTTCGGCGGCAGTTTTTTGGCTTCCTGTTCTTTTCTTATTTGCTCCAATCTCTCCTCGGAGCAAAAACAATAATAAGCATGGCCTTTGGCCACCAATTCTTCCGCATATTTTTTGTAAATATCCAATCGTTTTGACTGGAAATAAGGTCCATATTCCCCTACCTCTTGCAATACCCCGTTTTTTTCTTTCTTGAAACTTGTCGGCCAGAGGCTGACCAGCCTTTGGCTGGAAACTTGTAACTCGAAACTTTTTACACCTTCATCCACTTCCAATCCCAGCCAATCAAGCGCTTCCAAAATAGTCTCCACGCTGCCAGCCACAACCCGGTCCGTATCCGTATCTTCAATGCGCAAAATAAACGTGCCTTTGTGGTGCCGCGCGAACAACCACGCAAATAGCGCGGTCCTTATATTTCCCACGTGCGGCGCGCCGGTGGGCGAGGGCGCGAACCGCACACGTATTTTATTGTTATGCTTGCTAGCCATATATTTTAGAAGACAGTTGACAGAAATCGGAAATCAGTAATGGAAATCAGAAAGCAGAAATCGGTTTATTATCTATTTTCCGTTTTCTGATTTCTGAACCGATTTCTGTTTTCCGATAACTGTTTTCCAATAATTCACTGCCATCCCAATCATTGTCCGGCGCAGTGGGTGCACCTTGGTTATTACTTTATCAATAAGAGTCCATTCGTAAGCTCTTATTTCATGTTCATCTATCTTGATGCTATCGCGACTTTGGTCAAAGCGCAAGTAAAAAATGGTTTGGCGCTGGCCGCGGTAACTGCCGCGCCGCTGGTGCCACCTTGACCAGTCATAGGAGTATTTTTGAGGATGCCGGCCCAGAATTTTAAGCTGGCTGGCTCCGATTTCTTCGCCCATTTCCCGCAACACAGCCTCAACTTCGCTTTCGCCCTGGTCCACCCCGCCTTGGGGCAATTGCCAGTGCTCGTATTTTTCATTGGCCCGCTGGACCAGCAGGACTTCAACAGCGTCATCCCGACCGACCCGCCCAGGGCGGGGAGTGGAGGGATCCCATTGTTTATCCACGAGATCCCTCGACTCCGCTTCGCTCCGCTCGGGATGACGTGTGATAAAACCAACCACGTTGGGGCGATAGATAAAAGCAATCCGTAATCTGGCCATTAAAATTTTCCAAATAAATCCAATGGTGGCATTCCAGATGCGGCGGATGCGGCGCGGGTTTTGGATGAGCCGCCACAGCCACTCCAGGCCGATTTGCCGCATTATCGCGGGCGCGCGCCTGGCTGTGTGGGCCAAGAAATCCAAACTGCCGCCCACGGTCATGGCCAGCTTTACTGAATCTAATTTGGCCAGATTATGGAACAGCCATTTTTCCTGTTTGGGACAGCCAAAAGCCACGAATAAAATTCGCGCCTGGCTCTGGTTTATTTTTTTAATCAATTCCCTGTCGCTCGTTGCCCAGGCGTTGTTTTCTTTAATGACTTTTCCGCCAGATTCCGCGCCAGCTATTTTTAAACTAGGATGCATTTTTTGCAGTTTTAGAGCGGCTTTTTTGGCCACTCCAGCTTGGCCGCCCAACAAGAACACGCTCTGCCGCTCTTGGGCACCCAGAGCCGCAATCTGGAGCATAAAATCAGCTCCAGCAACGCGGTGGTGGAGCTTTTGGCCAAGAATGCGGGCCGCGATTTTTAGGCCAAAGCCATCAGGCAAAGATAAATCAGCCTTGTCAAAAACAGAGCGCAATTTAGCGCTTTTGGAAGCAGCCAAGACAATCTCCGGATTGGGGGTAACAATGTAGTGTTGTTTGGAATCGTTTAAAAATTCCTGCACTTTTTTGATGGCTTGCGCTTGGCTTATGTCCGAGACTTCAACGCCAAGAATCATGACTTTTTTCATGACTGGATTATATCATCAAAAACTGTTGATATCTAGGTTGACAGAATTACTTGCTTTGTTACTATAAACTTGACTTCGCAACCCAGACATGAAGCGCGAACGCAACGGCAGTTCAACCTAGGGCCTGCGAACGTTCTCAAAAAGGAGCTCAAAACTCTCCAATGAGGGAGTGAGCGACCGAATATGAGGCGTTCTTTTCCGCCAGTTTTTTTGGGAGGCGGTGGATAAAGGGCTACTATCTGATAGATGTGCCTACCGATAGGGCATCTACAGAAGTAGCCCTCTTTTTTGTTGTCTTAAAATTTTTCTGCCCTATTTTTTTATGGTAGACTACAGATTACAGATAAAGTACAGATATACAGATACTATATTCAAATGTAATGTGCATAATAAATGGCGTGTTAGAATTAAATGGCATATCTGTATATCTGTAAAAGATTTGTAATCTGTAGTTAGTTTATCATGAAAAAAGCGCTTATCTTTATTCTGCTAACATCGCTCGTTTTAGTCCAAAGCAGCGTTGTTCATGCGGCGGAGTTTAATCCTCACTACATCATCTCTGATTTTGAGATGGAAGAAATTGACTCTTTATCACCAGATTCCATTCAGCGGTTTTTGGAAAGCAAAGGCTCTTATCTGGCCAAATATACCCAGATGGTGAACGGGGTAAAAAAGACCGCGTCACAGATTATTTTTGAAGAAGCGCGAACCTACCAGTTGAGTCCAAAATTTATCATGGCCATGCTGCAAAAAGAGCAGAGCCTGCTGACTGATTCCTCGCCCAGCCAAGACCAGCTTGATTGGGCCACCGGGTTCGGTGTCTGCGACAGTTGCTCCAAAAATGACCCGTCTCTGGCTATTTTTAAAGGGTTTTATAATCAGGTTTCTGATTTCGCGGAAAAAGTTCGGGTTAATTATTTGCGCGATTTAGTCAATTTAGGCCGCACTTTTACTGGCTGGGGTCCTGGGCAGACTAAAACCACTCTGGATGGATATGAGATAATGCCGGTCAACAACGCCACAGCCGTGCTTTACACTTACAATCCTTACAAAGGAGGCGATGGCCGGATTGGAGCTAATTTTAATTTTTGGCGCATTTGGCAGAGATACTTTACCCGCACTTATCCGGACGGCACGCTCTTGCAGATTAAAGGCGAAGATAAAGTGTGGCTGATACAGAACAGCCAGCGCCGCGCTTTTATCTCCAAGAGCGCGCTTTATTCCCGCTTTGATCCCAAGCGCGTCATTCAAGTCAGCCAGAATGAGCTGGATAAATACGAAGCCGGCCCGCCTATAAAATTCGCCAACTATTCCCTGCTCCGTTCTCCCAAAGGCACGATTTATCTTTTGGTTGATGATGCTTTGCGCGGCATTGTTTCGCGCGAGGTGTTCCGCACTCTGGGCTTTAATCCCGAAGAAGTTATTCAGGTTGCCGAAGCTGACCTTAAAGATTATCAGCCGGGCGAGAACATAACCCTGGCTTCAGCTTATCCGGCCGGCGGCCTGTTGCGAAGCAAAAAAACCGGCGGCGTGTATTACGTTAAAGACGGTATCAAGCAGGCTATTATTGACCGCACGATTTTAGTCTTGAATTTCAAGAAACGGAAACCGGTTCCTGTTCATCCCGAAGAACTGGAAAAATATCCAACCAAGAGCCCGCTCAAGCTCGCGGACGGGACCCTCATAACTTCAGCCGAGGATCGGGCAGTCTATGTGATAGCGGATGGCGAGCGCCGGCCCATTGTTTCCGCTGAAGCCTTTGAAAAACTGGGCTATCGCTGGCCGGATATAGCCACAGTGCCGCAAAAAGTAGTACAATTACATCCACTGGGAGAGGTGCTGGACATAGTCGTGGCGGATGAAGAGAAAGAAGTACTGGGGGATAATATTGTAAATAAATGACAAATATCAAATAGTTGAAAACATTGTCATCCCGAGCCCCAACAGGAAGATGCCATTAATCACGGGCGTGGCAAATAACTGAGCAGAAATCAATGAATCGCAATGTCGCGGGGCGAGAGGATCCCCTGGCAATTGCACGAACCATGGGATCCTCTCGGCGTGCCTCATCCATAACAGCAAATCTTGCTACTATGTTTGCCACATTAATTACTTATGGCACGTCCTTTGACGCCTCGGGATGATATTTATTGGATTTTTTCTATGTTAATCTACGCCGCTCATCTCCCCCACTCTCCGGCGCTGTTGCCGCAAATCGCCAAAAACAAGGTCCAGCTTTTTAAAAAAACCAAAAGAGCCATAGCCGAAATAGCCGCGGACTTGTACGCCCGCAACCCAGCGACCTTGCTTTTAATTACGCCTTTGGGAGCCGGGTTGGAACATTCCTATACCTTGCAGGTGGCTTCCCGCTATCAAGTTGATTTGGGTCCAATCGGCGATTTTGCCTCGGATGCCACTTTTGGCGGCGATATTTTTTTGGCTCACAAAATAAGCGAAGAGCTGGGTATTGAGTGGCCGGTAAAAAACCTTTCTAACGAGCGGTTGGACGTGGCTTCAAGCGTGGCGATGCTGCAATTAATTAGGGCCAAGAAGAATTATTCAATTTTGCCTTTAACCTATGCCTTGCAGCCGGCTAAGCAAATTTTCGCCTTTGGCCAGGCCCTGCGCGAAGCCATTGAAAAAAGCGGTGAGCGCGTGGCCGCGCTCTCTTTAGGCGATTTGTCGCGGACAAATTCTAGAGAGCGCGAGGCGGGAGATAAATTTGACCAGAAAATAATAAATTGCCTTCATGACAAACAAGCGTTGGCTTTCTTGGAGCTTGAGAGTCCTCAAATTGATTCGTTTCATGTCTGCGCTTACCGGCCTTTGGCTCTCCTTTTAGGCGCGCTCTCGGGCGTTAATTACGAGTGCGATGTTTTAAGCTATCAGCAGAGGTTTGGGGTGGGGATGATGGCGGCCAGATTTACTTTTTAGAATTTCCAATTTCCAAATTCCAAATTCCAAGTTCCAGTAAATTTCCAATATTAAAATTCCAAGATTGGGTATTGGAAATTGGAATTTTACTGGAAATTGGTTATTGGAAATTTTTTATTTTAAGATGATTGCTAAAATAACACCTCTAATTCGTCTCCCCTCCACTGCTGACGTCTTTGACTATTTCATCCCGCCAGATTTAGAAGCCGGCATTAAACCCGGCCAACTGGTCTCTATCCCCTGGCGTTCATCCCTTGAGCGCGGGGTGATTTTAGATATAGTTCCCCCTCCTGTACCCAGGAGGGGGTTAGGGGGTGGTCAGGAGGGAGGTTTTAGGGCCCGCCCCATTAGGAAAATCATTGACCTCATTCCTGTTTTAACTCCGGCACAGCTCAAGCTGATAAAAAAATTCAGTGAGTATTATTTTTGCGCTCCGGGCGCAGTGGCGCGGCTCGTGGTTCCGGAAATGCCTGTCCGCCGAAGTGGCGGAGTTGAGCGTAATGTCGGCGCTGTTGATTTTAAGATAGAAAAATCTCAATTGGCTTATCTTAACCAAGCCGCGGCTGGCATCAAAGAAGCGTCAGAGCTGGAAATAAAAGACATTTCTTCTTTTATTTGGTTGGTGTTCTGGTTCCAAAAACAATATTCCAGTTTAGTAATACTTGCTCCGACTTTGCATACTCTAGAAGCTTTTGGCTCGGTTTTAATAAAAAAATTCGGCGAATCTTTAGCTATCATCCACAGCGGTTTGAGCCGCGGCGCTTTTTGGCGCGCTTATCAAAAAATCCTGCATAGCCAGGCCAAACTCATCCTGGCCACGCGGCAAGGCGTGTTTTTACCTCTGCCGGAAAGGAGTTGTATTCTGATGTTTGATAGTGGCAGTGATGATTTTAAGCAGTACGATCAGCACCCGCGCTATGACGCCCGAACAGTGGTAAAATGGGCAGCCGAGCTTACCGCTTCGCGCCTAATTTATACGGCCCCGACTTTTGCTTTATGGCCCCAAGCCAAACCAATAATTCTCCCCCAAGCCAGCCGCGTTAAAACGCAAATCAGGCTGATAGACTTAAAACAAACTCTGGGGCAAAAGGGATTCAGCATTATTTCCGAGCCAGCCTTGGAAGCAATCAGCGAAGCTGAAAACAACAAAAAGAAAGTTGTTATTATATCTTTACGGGAGCAAGGAGATGATAAAGTTTCGGTTAAAAGAATTAAAGAAGTTTTGACGGCAGAGGGAAAAAATGTTAATGATATCATTATCAGCCCGCCGCAAATTCTGGAATCAGGCGAACTGTCATCATGGCGCGGCAAAATAAGTTCTTTGATTATTGCTTCCATTGAACCGCTTCTGGCTTTGCCTGATTATCGTTCCAGCGAAAGAGTTTTTTACCGGCTCAAGAAATGGCAAATGCTCTGCGAGGAGCTTCTTATTCCCGAGATGTTGTTGCAATCCTACAGCCCTGACAATCTCGCTATCCGCGCTTTTGCCTTGGGCGAGGAAGAACAATTTGTAAAATCAGAACTAGATTTCAGAAAAGAACTGGGTTATCCCCCGTTTGTTGAACTGGTTAAACTCTCTTACAAAGGCAATGATGACAAAGAATTTGAAAAGATAACATCTGAACTCAAATTAAACGTTGGAATAAAGATTCTTGGGCCTTATATTGAGCACCGCTCCAAACGGAAATCTTTGCTTTTAAAACTGCGCGATAAAATTGAAATCCCTTTGTTATATTCCCTACCCTCATCGCAATGGGTCGTCGACAGGGATCCGGAAAATGTTTTATAGCGATGCGAATAAAAACTGTCATCCCGACCGACACAATAAGCGTGGGTCAACGCGTTATATGCGTCAAGCCTTAATACAAAAATTAAAATATCGGAGTAAAAAGGAGGGAGAGGATCCCATAATCAATTGCAATTACCATGGGATCTCCTCGGCTTGCTTGGTACAACTCATTTAACGAGAAAATTGTTTTAATTAGTCCCGTTATTTTAAAAAGTACCTGCCAAGCCTCGAGATGACAAATCATATGTCAAAGCTCAAACTTATCATCTACCCCGCCCCCTCCCTCCAAAAACCGTCAATCAAGGTGACGGATTTTGTCGTTGCTAAAAAATTAGTTCCAGACATGATTGACACCATGAATTCCGCCAAAGGCATTGGCTTGGCCGCCGTGCAAATTGGGCAGAGCATCCGGCTCGCAATAGTCAACAAGGACGCGGACGAATCGCTCAAAGAGCATCTGGTGATTATCAATCCCAAGATATTTTCCGCATCCAGTGAAATTGATACCGAAGAGGAGGGTTGTCTTTCCATTCCTGGCAAAACTTGTTTAGTGCCGCGCCACCGAAAAATAAAAATCCGTTATACTGATGTGAGCGGACAGGAGCAGAAGCTGAAAGCCACCGGCTTGTTCGCCCGCGTCATTCAGCACGAGATTGACCATTTGGACGGGGTATTAATTATCGAACGGACAATGAAGATGATAAAGGGACAGACCAAGGCTGCCATTGCCGAGGGTTTGGCGGATTATCGCGCCGGCCGAGTCGCTGGTCCCTATAAGAACATGGCGGAATTCAAGGCCAGCCGGCAGAAGAGAAAAACGCTCGGAAGCATCCTTGAAAAATAAAAAAGGGGAATCTAAAAAAGGGCCACCACAATCATCTGTGGTAGCCCCGATGCACCAGCCCGAGCCATCAGAAGGTATTCTTCTCCTGATGGTTCGGCCTCCGCTGCACAGGCGAGCTGTTTTGGCTCTTCATCTTCAGCTCTTTCGACTTCTTCGACGGAGTCTTAGCGCTGTGCTGTACAGCAACCTTTTCCAAGAGTCTTCACCTCCTTTACTCTGGGATATAGTGTGAAATTATTTAAACATGAAAAAAAATAAGTGTCAAGCTGTATTCTTTGGTACTCCAGACTTTGCTGTGCCTAGTCTAGAAGCCTTATCAAAGGCCTCCGCCAAAGGCGGACAGGCGTTTTGCAATATCAAAACCGTAGTCACCCAGCCGGATAAGCCGGTTGGCCGGCACCAATCAAAGCCAGTCCCTTCAAGCGTAAAGCAGGCTTGTCAGAGGCTAAAATTGCCTGTTTTAGAGGGTTTAGATAGCTTAAAAGATGTAGAGGCTGATTTGGGTATTGTTGTGGCTTATGGCGAGATTTTACCTAAATGGTTGTTAGACCATTTTCCTTTAGGAATTGTCAATGTCCACCCATCTTTACTTCCCAAATACCGGGGGCCATCCCCTATCCAAGCCGCCATATTAAATCAAGATAAAGAAACAGGTGTGACGTTGATAAAATTAGACGACAAGATTGATCATGGGCTGATAGTGGCGCAGGAGAACCACCCCCTAACCCCCTCCTGGGTACAGGAGGGGGGACGGTTCAGTGGACATACCTTCCTCTCTCTTACCCCCCCTCCTCTACCGAGGAGGGGGCTGGGAGGTGGTCCCTCTGCCGGCCAGCTCCACGATCACCTGTCCCAAATCGGCGCGGATATGTTAATCAAATACCTACCAGATTACATTGCCGGCAAGATTAAATTAAAACCGCAGGATGATTCGAAAGCGTCATACACGAAAAAACTTACCAAACAAGATGGCAAGATTGACTGGAAAAAATCGCCGCAAGAAATTGAAGCCCATGTCCGGGCCATGAATCCTTGGCCCGGGGCCTGGACCATGTGGAGAGGTAAAAGACTAATTATTTGGAAAGCGTCGCTTAATCGTCATCCCGAGCGCAGCGAAGCGGAGTCGAGGGATCTCATCGTTTATCCACGAGATTTCGGCCAAAGGCTGACCAGCCTCTGGCTGGCCTCCACTCCAGCCTGCCCCGAGTATGCCCGAGGGGGTCGGAATGACGTGTTAAATTTTGAAGAAGTCCAGCTTGAAGGAAAAAAAAAGATGCCCTTTGCAGAGTTCGCTAAAGGGCATCCGGAGTTTTTAAATACTACCTTCTTTTTTTAGTAACTGTGAAATCGAGATATTTGCCTGTCGCCAATCGGGTTTGGGATTCAATGGCCGGGATGGAGCCGAAGATAATCATGGTATAAGGAAAGACAATCCACTGCAAAAACATGTAGAGGTATTTGCGCTTGGATTCGCCCGGGGGGCAGGGCGGCAAAAACACTACTGAAAGCACGGCCGTGGCCAGGAGCCCAATCATGGCCAGGGTTAAAAGCCAGTCCAGCACCGCTGGCGCGTTTTGGGCTATCACCGTTGTTTGGGTGCTGCGGTCCGCAAACCAGAGCGGCAAGCGGCCTAAAATTAGAATTAAAATCGGAGCTGTGGCCCAGGAATACATGCCTTCAGTGAGATTGAAGAAGTATTTGAATTTTTTCATGAACCCGATTTTTTTGTTGTGCCAGAAATGCCAAACCATGTATGGAAAATGTTCAATGCCCCAGGCCCAGCGCCGCTGCTGTTTGTAAAGCGCCTTCAGACTGCCCCAGAAAGTTCCTGTTTCTACTGTGTCCATGGAAACCGGAACGTACATCGGCGTTACGGTGTAATTACCGTTGAAATGAATAAAACACTGCAGAAAAATGCGCGAATCTTCAGTCACCAAATCCGGCTCCCAAAAGCCGATGGCCACCAGAGTTTTCCAACTCATGCTATGCGAAGAAAAAGTGAACAGCCGCTCGGGCCGCGACAAATCAGTCAATAACCAGAAAGTGGTGCCATTTGATATTGTCCGAGTAATGGCGTTTGATTGCCAGATATTGTTGTTGAAAAATGCCACTGGCTGGTAGCTGGTGCGGTGGGGCGATGGGTGGGTCAAAAACCTGTAAGTCAAATGGGCAAAGTACTGCGGGTGGACAATGGTGTCAACATCAAAAGCTGATACAATAAAGCGTTCATAAGGAATACCTATTTTGTCAATTTCCTTTTGCGCTTGCTTGGCGGCCCAAACATCATTAGAACCCTTGCCCGGCTGTTCATTGGGCAAGTCTTTGGGATGCACCGTAACCCACAACTGGCCGAAAAGATGGCTGTATTTGGCTTTAATTTTTTCAGCCA
>MHKO01000005.1:0-378 GCA_001818435.1 Candidatus Komeilibacteria bacterium RIFCSPLOWO2_02_FULL_48_11 | reverse complement strand
TGGTAATAAAGAAATTTTGGAGCGGAAAGCTGCTTCTGGCCAAACCTTCAAAAGTCGTTTCCACCACTTCGTACGGCTCTTTGTAAGTGGGCAGAAAAATCAAATGGCGGATATCCGGCCAACGCGAGCTGGCGCCATCGTTAGAGATTGGATTTTCGGATTTTAATTTGGCAAACCAGTCAATGCGGGTATCTTGGCGATAATGGCGGTAAGAATTAAAAAGATAAACCAGCCAATAGATGGCTTTAATGAGCCAGTAGAGGTCAAACAAGATGATGACGTAGATCGCCCACAACGGCCGCGCGAATGAGAGAATCACGGCGCCGACAAAAGTTCCCCAGACCAGAGCGGCGGGAATCATTTCCAGAAAGCGGTAAG
>MHKO01000004.1:18176-27833 GCA_001818435.1 Candidatus Komeilibacteria bacterium RIFCSPLOWO2_02_FULL_48_11 | reverse complement strand
CTTTGGGTGAGAACCCTTTGGTAGCCCGTAGGGGAATCCCAACCAGAGGTTGGTCACCCTTTGGGTGAGAACCCTTTGGTAGCCCGTAGGGGAATCGAACCCCTGTTAATGGCTTGAAAAGCCACTGTCCTAACCATTAGACGAACGGGCCTTAGTTAATCCAAGTCGTTCAAATAATTCTTTCTTTTTAAAACTATTGGTTTTTAGTTCTATTTCTCGTTTACGAGCTAGAGTTGAATTAGTATACGCCTCGTAATAAATAAGCTCAAGAGGCATCTTGTGTTTTATGGATCTCGTTTTGCCGGCATTATGATCAATCATCCGTTGTCGTAAATCTGAAGTGTAACCAATATATGTTGTATTGTCTTTATTGCTTAAGGTTACGTAGGTATAAAACATGTTTGTGTCTCACCCAGAGGGTGACCAGCCTCTGGCTGGCTAACCATTAGACGAACGGGCCTTAATAACAAAAGGAGTATAGGAATTATTTTTTCTTTAGTCAATCTTATCTAGACAGACGAGGTAGATTTCAAAACTGCGATCGCGCGAGGCTTGAGGCTTGTAGGCGCGGACTTTTTTGAACACGGTTTTGAGATATTGGTTGAAAGCGAACGTTTCCGGGTTTTGGAAAACTTTAACCACAAAATTGCCGTGTTTTTTTAAGGTGGCTAGGGCGATTTTAGCGGCTTGGGCCGAGAGCTCCTGAGACAGAGCCTGGTCGCGGTCTTTAATGCCCGAGGTTTTGGGCGCCAAGTCGCTTATCACCGCGTCAAACGGTCCAAAAGCCGCGGTTTGAGAGAGCCAGTCGGATTTAAAAACGTCGCCGGTTATAACCACCACGCCCGGGCTGGCAAAATCAATGGGGCTGATATCCACACCAACAACCAGGCCAGCTGGGCCGATCGCGTTATGAGCAACTTGCAGCCAGCTTCCGGGGGCGGCGCCCAAATCCAGCACCTTGTCGCCGGGCTTGAGCGCTTTGAATTTGGCGATTATTTCCTCCAGTTTGTAGGCGCTGCGGGCCAAATAGCCTTCGCGTTGCGCCTTTTTGGCGAATTTATCGCGCGGAATGAATGGCTTGGGCATAATTATCATCCTTTCTCCCTTGTGGAGTTGGTGCTTTTTCTTTTATAATGTAACTATACACGTATTTCCCACGAATCAACAAATCGGCTACGAATCTACGAATATCAATTTGATTTTATTACTAATACATTTGTAGATTTGTAGCTGATTCGTAGATTCGCGGATATGAGAAGAGAATTAATACTAAGTATCCGTATAATTTCTAGAGCCGAGTTAAAAACCAAATATTAGGCCTATGATGAGTTTTTTTAGCAAGCTTGGGGGCGACAAAAATAAAAATCAAGAAGAGCCGGCCTTGCCTGGCGAGAAGGAGCGCGGCTGGCTGGATGAAAATTACGAAGGCCAGCTCTCGGTTGACGTCTATTCAACCGACAAAGAGATAGTCATCAAATCAACCATTGCCGGGGTGCAGGTGGAGGATATTGATATTTCCATCAACAACGACATGCTCACCATCCGCGGGGAGCGGCAACAGGAGACCGAGGACAAGTTGCAGGATTATTATTATCAGGAGTGCTATTGGGGCGGATTTTCCCGTTCCATAATTTTGCCGGTTGAAGTGGATTCCGACAAGGTGGCGGCCAGCCTTAAAAACGGCGTGCTGACGATTCGGCTGCCCAAAGTCCGCAAGACAAAAAATATTTCCGTCAAAATTAAGGAGGAATCATGATTAATGGCGAGATTATCAAGGCCGCGGGCGAAGTTTATCAAGTGAAACTGGAGAACGGCCAATCTTTTGATTTAGAGAGGAATTATTTGCCTCCGGCTTTGCGCGCCCCGGGCAAAACTTTTCAACTGCTTTTCAGCAACGGCAATGAGGCGGTTGTCAGCCAGGAAGACGCTCGGGCTTTGTTGAATGATTTATTAGGCGCCTAGAGAATGTATGAAAAAGCGGCTGTCATTTTTTTTCCAGCTTAACGTAAAATGGTGGGTTCATGGCCTCATCATTTTTTTTGTGCTCCTTTTGGCGGCCGTTTCGGCTTTGCAAACTTACGCTTGGCTGCAGCGCGATAAAATTTATCCCGGCGTGAAAGTCGGTTCTTTTCCCATGGGCGGTTTAACTCAAGCCCAAGCCGAAGAAACCCTGCAGGCAACCATTGAGCCGATCCGCGGCCAAGGATTGATATTTTCCTGGCGCAACCGAACCATAACTGTGCCGAATATTGTCAGCGCCACCGCTGATCCGGACCTGGCTTATGAAGTTATCAGTTATGATCTGGCTAAAACCGTTCAGCGCCTGAAATCATTTGGCCGGCAAGGTTCTTTTTTAGCGGTCTGGCGCGACCGTTTAAGCGCCTTAATGGGCCAGGCCGAAATTGAGCCCATTTTTAGTTGGCGCCAAGATAAAGCGCTTGATATTTTAAAATCCAATTTATCGTCTTTGGAAGAACCGGGCCAAAATGCCGGCTTTCTGATTCAAGATCAAGAAGTAACCGTTGAACCGGAGAGGGTAGGCCTGGTTTTTGATTACGAGGCGGCCATATCCGAGGCCGAGGGCCAGCTTTTGAATTTAATTTTCAAGCCCATTGCTTTAAGCCTAAAACAAGAAGCGCCAACTATTACCTCAAGTTACGTTAACGCCTTATTGCCCGCGGCCCAAGCGTTTCTGGCTGGTTCTGACGTAACCGTGAATTACGCTTCTTCAACCTGGCCTTTAAAGCGCGGTCAATTGGCGGAGACTCTTGAGCCGCGTTTCGGCGGCAATGGCGGCCAGGAAGTGATTTTAGGATTGGCTCAAGATAAACTCTCGGAACTTCTTTTGCCCGCGAGGCAGGCCATTGACATCCCGGCCCAAGAGCCGAAGTTTCGTTTGGCAGGGAGCAAGGCGGTTGAATTTCAGGCCAGTGTCATTGGCCGCGAAGTTGACATTGAAGCCACAAGGAAATTATGGGAGCAAGAAATAATAAATAAGGGAGCCGCCGAGCTCTCGGTGGTTGTCAGCGAAAAACAACCAGCAAAGCAAGTAGCTGATTTGAATAACTTGGGAATCAAAGAATTATTGGGAGTGGGTAAATCCAATTTTAAGGGCAGCCCCAGAAACCGGCGCCATAATATCGCCATCGGCGCGGCCGCGGCCAATGGCACGCTCATTGCCCCGGGAGAGGAATTTTCTCTGCTGAAGACTTTGGGCAAGGTGGATGCGGCTGCCGGCTATTTGCCGGAGTTGGTGATAAAAGGCAACAAGACCGTGCCAGAATACGGCGGTGGCTTGTGCCAGATAGGCACCACCACTTTTCGCGGCACTCTGGCAGCTGGCTTGCCGGTGACGGAGCGCCAAAATCATTCTTATACCGTGTCCTATTATTTTAATGAAAAAGGTTTGCCCGGCACTGATGCCACAATTTACGACCCCAGGCCCGATTACCGTTTTAAAAACGACACCGCCAATTACGTTTTAATCATCACGCGCATTGAAGGCGATATCATCTTTTTTGAATATTGGGGAACCAAAGACGGCCGCCAAGTGGAGCAGTCCGATGTTCGGGTTTGGGATAGAATAGGAGCTGGGCCGACCAAGCTCATTGAAACTTTGGATTTAAAACCCGGGGAAAAGAAATGCACCGAAACCGCGCATGCCGGCATCAAGGCCGCTTTTGATTACAAGATTGCTTATCCTGACGGACAAGTCGCGGCCACGACTTTCACCAGCCAGTATCGGCCTTGGCCAGCGGTCTGTTTGATTGGCGTGGAAAAACTTTCCACCGAAGAAGAGGCAAAGGAAAGCGAGACAGACGTTGCCAGCCCCGAGCCCGCGCCTCTGCCGGAAACAGAACCAGAGAATCCTCCGGTAGTTGCGCCCGAAGACGCTTCGGCCGCAATTATCAACTAAAAAACCTCCTATCTGCAGTCAAGAAGATAATTACAGAGGAGTAAGGTAGCCTAGGCCGCCGCAATCCTTTGATAATATCCCCATGCTTGTCGTGACTGCAGGTAAGAGGTTTTTTAAAAGCGATAAAAAGACGCCCAAAAACTGTTTTTAGGGTTTGTTTTTATCTGTGTTTTAAAACAGGGCTTTTACGGAATAAGACAGCTTATCATGCCTAGGATATATTGTCAAACTGTTGTACTGGTCTGTGGTCTAAAAGACTTGTATTTTATTGGTATTTTTGCTAAAATGAGTTGCCATTAAATAGTTTAAAGAAACGCCTATGATGACCATTAAACAGATTTATAATTTAGCAATCAGTGAAGGAATAAAACACGATTTGCGTGGCGCAACGCGGGTGCGCGAAATTTTGAAACGCGTCAAGGAAAAATACAACAAACTCTCCGATGAGAAGAAAGAAGAATTTGATGAGGACCGGTTCTCTAATCCTTATGCTGACAGCCGCATTTACCACGGCAGCCCGGATGCTAAAGTTAAAAAAGTAATGGTTGGCGTGGATATTGATACCGGCGAGGTGATGCTGGCCAATGAGCTGAACCGGCGCAGTCCCAACCAGCCAATTGATTTGATTATTGCCCATCATCCTTTGGCCATTGGTCTGGCTGGCCTGCACGAAGTCATGGAACTGCAAGTTGAGCTTTTGGCCCACTACGGCATTCCGATTAACATTGCCGAGAAATTAACCGAGCAACGCATCGGCCAGGTGGAGCGGGGCGTGTCGCCAATCAATCATGGCCAATCAGTTGACGTGGCCCGGCTTTTAAATATTCCCATCATGTCCATTCACACGCCGGCTGATAACCACATTGCCAGTTATCTTTACAAAGAATTCAAGAAGCGAGAAAAAGAACTGGTTTATGTTGAGGACGTGATTAACTTCTTAAAGACCATTCCTGAATATCAGGCCGCGGTTAAACAAAAAGCCGGCCCGATTATTTTTGCCGGCTCGCCCAATCATTTCGCGGGCAAAATCGCGGTTACGGAAGTTACCGGCGGTACGGACGGGGCCAAAGAAATCTACGAGCGCCTGGCTCATGCCGGCATTGGCACCATTATTTCCATGCACCAGAGAGAGGAATGGAAAGACGAGGCCAAAAAGCATCACCTGAACGTGATTGTGGCCGGCCACATGGCTTCGGATTCTTTGGGTTTGAATTTATTTTTGGATAACCTGGAGAAGAAAGGGATTGAGATTGTGCCCTGCTCCGGCTTTATCCGCGTGTCGCGCATAAAGAAAGGGAAGCGGTAAGTTTAGGCAGTCGCCACGGTCATGACTGCATAGTTTCTGGATGATGGTTTGGGCGACAATTCAATTCTGACATCCTGGTCAAACGCCATGAGCATTTTTATCAGCCGGTCAATGGTGAACTGGTCAAGATTGCCGCGCACCACGTCGGAGATTTTTGCCTGCGATGTGCCGGTGATGCGGGCGGCTTGTTGCTGGGTTAACCCCCGATCTTGAATAATGGCAGTAATTCCCACTGCCAGTTTTGCTTTAGCCAAAAGCTCTTCGGCATTGGGCAGGCCCAGGTCTTTAAAAATATTGTCTGAACCTTTGGTGAATTTAATTTTCATATATTATTCCTTATAATATTAATTGTAGCCGTTTTTTAATAAGGTCAATTTCTTTTTTGGGAGTGGTAATGCCGTCTTTTGATTTCTTCTGAAACATGTGTAATATGTACACAATATCCTTAATCTTAACTGTATAGACCGCTCGGTAGGCATTGCCATGGTGTTGGCTGACTATTTCCCAAACGGTTACTTTAAATCCTTTGAGCGGTTTGGCATCTTCATGTGTCAGGCCTTGTTGGGCAAGATAGAGTGCAAAACCTATATGTTTTCTTACTTTATCAGGAAATTTTTTCAAATCGTGCAAAGTGGGGCCGAGCCAGATTGTATTTTTATTTTGCATAAAAGTATTATACCAAATTTGGTATAAAGTACAATATTAACAAAATTAAGTATAATATAGTAGTATATAATATTCATCTCAAAACGGGATGAAAAGCGCCGTGACTATTCACGGAATGCACTTTTCAAATAGGAGTCTGACCATGTCCAAGGACATGCTCGGTATTGCCGTGAGGAAGCTCGTGACGCTTCCGAGCCCAATGCTCGGTATCGTCTGCGACCACCTCGACAAGTTGGCTGACCCGGTGTGGGTCAATGCCACCAAGAAATTTCTCCGCAAGGAGGAAGCGTGGTTGGCGGATTTCTCCCGCGACATGACAAAAGAGGGCTGGACCCTCTTGGGGGACGCGCGGGAGCCGTGGCCCATCTCCACGGCCGACCTTGAGCCCGTGCCCTTTTTGAAAGAGAAAGAGGGCGAGGAGTTGGTGCGCCGGAGCCGCGAGGAACTTCACGCCAACCTCGGCCAGCGGCACGCCGAGTACCTGCTGGAAAATCAGGATGAGATTCCGGAAGAACTCCGGAAATTCTTACTGGTGTTCCCGTGCACCATCTGGCGGGATCGCCGCGGCAACCGTCGCGTTCCGTACCTCTTCTGGGGCGGCGGCCGGTGGCAGTTGGGCTTCGACTGGCTCGGGGGCGCTTTCGTCTCCGTCTGTCGCTTGCTCCGTCCCCGCAAGTAGTTCTTGGGTTCTTGTTTCCTTGGTTCTTTTTGACCCTTGGAAACTTGAGCCCTTTGGCCCTGTACGAAGTTTGTGCAGGGCCTTTATTTTTGTTAAACTATTTGTGGCATAGGCGAATTGCGGACGGCTATGGCTTTCCGCCGCCCTGCTAAGTATCCATATAACCGAGAGTATTCCCGGCTATGGCTGGGGATAGAGTGGTATATGCGAGCTCATAAAAAAATGAAGATACTTGGTGCAGAATACTGGAGGATTTTCAGATCCCAAATTCGATACAGTCCAAAGAGAATTCAAAGGGCAGTGGTTTGGATGGCCAAACGCACGGAACGCCTGCAACCGGAATGACGACGAGCACCACCTGAATGTCATCGTCGCCGGGCACATGTCGTCCGATTCGCTCGGCTTGAATCTGTTTTTGGATAATTTAGAGAAGAAGGGTGTTGCGATTGTTCCGTGTTCCGGGTTTAACCGCGTGTCGCGGTTGCCGGCCCGCCGAGGAGGAGGGAAGAAGGGGAGACGCTAATACAAATCTGGATTTTCCAGATGGATTAAAGCGGCGGCAATCGCTTGTTTGGCGTAGTCTTTGCGCGTTACCCGGCCCTTGGTCAAAATACCGATGACGCCTTGGGCATGGCCGACATAAGGATGATCGGTTAATTTCGTTTCTTTGGCCGCGCCGCTGATGTTTTTTCCTTCTTTAATCATTTATTATTTCCTGCACCGCCTCGATTTTGGCCGGATTTTTCGTGCCGACATTTATGATCATATTTATTGATAAATATCATGATTGCCAGTGGAATGGAAGTATGCCGTGTCCTTATTTGCGAATTCAAAGATAATCCTGTATTTATAGCCAATTGAGAATGACCAGAATTCTTTTAACCTGCCATGCAGTTTATGCGTGTCCAGCGCCGGATTAAAAGGATTATCTCGGAATACTTTTTCATTCTGTTCGGCAATGCTTTTTATTTTATCGGGCAATCTTTTGTATTCACGCCTGAATTTGGACGTGTAAATAATTTCCATAAATTGTTTAACGGAGGTCTTTGAGAGAGCGAAGGACTCTGCCCTTGCCAGCAGTTATTTCTTGGCGGCTGGCATTTAGTTCTATCAGCAGCCGCTCTTCCATCCAGGCACGAAGCAATTCTCGAAAAAATTCGCTGGTGCTTGAATATTTTCCTGTTTTGACCTCTTTGGTTACCACTGAAGATAACTCCGGCGGTAGAGATAGATTTATTATTTGTCTCATAGTTCCCCAGTCTAATGTATAGTAATACACTGTATTACAGTGTAGCATCTGTTTTATTTTTGTCAAATCCGTGATAATCTAGAAGTATTATGCCAGACGAAGAACGCATTATTACCCCAGAAAATCAATCCAATGAAGACAATGTCTTGGATTTAACCCTGCGACCGCGGACTTTGAAAGAATACATCGGCCAGACCAAGGTCAAACAGAACCTGGAAATTTTTATGCAAGCGGCCAAACAGCGAGGGGAGCCGATTGAGCATGTGCTTTTGTACGGCCCGCCGGGCTTGGGCAAGACAACTTTAGCCGGGGTGATTGCCAATGAGATGGGGGTGCATATAAAAGTCACGAGCGGGCCGGCCATTGAGCGCTCCGGGGACTTGGCAGCTATCCTGACAAATTTAGAGCCGGGCGATATTTTATTCATTGATGAAATCCACCGCCTGAACAAAGTAGTGGAAGAAGTGTTGTATCCAGCCATGGAAGACTATTCTTTGGATTTGGTGGTGGGTAAGGGGCCGTCAGCTCGAGTGTTAAAACTTGATTTGCCCAAGTTCACCTTGATTGGCGCCACCACCAGAATCAGCCTGCTGTCTTCGCCCTTGCGGGATAGGTTTGGAGTGATTTATCCTTTGAATTTTTACGAAGAAGACGAGATAAAAAAGATTGTGGAGCGGAGCGCAAAAATTTTGTTCACTGACATTGAACCGCCGGCAGCTGAAATTTTAAGCCAGCGCTCGCGCCGCACCCCGCGGGTGGCTAACCGTTTATTAAAACGCGTGCGCGATTTTGCCCAAGTGAGAGGCGATGGCCGGGTAAGCGAGCCAATCGCCAAACAAGCTTTGGATATGTTAGAGGTTGATGCTCTGGGCTTGGACCAGGTTGATAGAAAAATTCTTCTGGCCATTATTGAAAAATTTAATGGCGGGCCAGTGGGCGTGCAAACCTTGGCCGCGGCCACGGCCGAAGAGATGGCCACCATTGAAGACGTTTATGAACCATTCTTAATGCAGATTGGTTTTTTGGACCGCACCCCGCGCGGACGGGTAGCCACGGAACGCGCATATAAACATCTTGGTATGCCAAAATTGTCGGACGAGGGCTTTACTTTTTGACGCAGTTGTGCTATACTGTATTTGTTGGGTTAAATATCCTTTCCAGTGCGAAAAGGATATTTTTATTCCCGCACCTTTTTTTTCGCAATCCGAAAAAAAGTGCGGGATTCACATCGCTTTATTATGTTGACCAAAAGACAAATTAAACGCAGTAAATTCTTTGTTTTTCTGGCAGTTGTTTCTTTTGTTTTTCAATTAGGCGCGCCGCACCTGGTTTTTGCCGCGCAACAAAATTACTCGGCTTTTGAGCGCAGTCAGGCCGCTGTTTTTGATATTAATGAAATTCCGGTTGAAAAAAACGAAAAACTTTTTGCTTATTCCACTCTGGGCAGTGTTTCTCTGCCCCAAGAGAATGAGTCGCGGGTGATAAACGAGCACTGGCTGACCGTAACCGCTTATTCGTCCGAGCCGCGGCAAACTGACCGCACACCCTACACTACTGGCTGGATAACGCCGGTTCGGGATGGCGTGGTGGCTGTTAATTTTTTGCCTTTAGGCTCTTTGGTCCGTTTCCCGGATATGTTTGGAGATAAAGTTTTCGTGGTGGAAGACCGCATGAATGTCAGATACAAATACCGGGTCGATATTTGGATGCCCACTCGCGAACAGGCAAAGGAATTTGGAATTAAATATTTACGAATGGAAGTGTTAGGACCGCGTTATCCGCGGGATTATGTTTTAAAAAAGTTTGAGCCAGCTTTCCCTGGCATGAAGTGAACCAAAAAT
>MHKO01000004.1:13907-18159 GCA_001818435.1 Candidatus Komeilibacteria bacterium RIFCSPLOWO2_02_FULL_48_11 | reverse complement strand
TCCTAATACAATAACTTAATTTATAAAAAAAATCCACTCCATTACAAAACACCCGCCGGTGAGGCGGGTGTTTTGTAGAAAGATTTCTGCTCTGCTGTCAGACCTCTCGCAATTGGCGAAAGGTCTGGCTGGGGGTATCTGGCATTTGACCATGATAATTCCTCAAAGCATTTACATCCTTCAATAGAGAAAGAAAAGAACAGGAGTATTCAGTATAACATAGCAGTGTTGGCTGTCAAGATAAAATCGGATTCAAATTGTGAATAATTAGAGTTTTTTCTGGGCAACTGCAAGAGCCATTGTGTTTTTTAATAACAAAGCCACGGTCATCGGGCCAACACCGCCTGGGACTGGAGTAATGGCGCTGGCTACTTTGGCGCAATCATCAAAATCAACATCGCCGACAACTGTCTTATCGTCAAGGCGGTTGGTGCCCACGTCAATAATAATTGCTCCGGGCTTGATATACTCGCCTTTGAGCCATTGGGATTTGCCTATGGCCGCAATAATAATGTCAGCCGAATGAAGTTTGTTTTTGACGCCAGAATCGTCAGGATTTAAGATATTGGCCATTATACCAAACTCGCCTAGGATATGTTTAAGAGTACTGGTAAATTCCTGGCTCCGGGCAACAATGGCGGCTTGTTTGTTGGCTAGATTTTCACCAGTGGCGCCCAAAAGTTGCATAATGCCGCTGACCAAACCCGGGATGATATAACTTTGGCCAGGGTGAAAGCCATCCACGTCCTTAGCCGGGTCAATAGCTCCAATAATCTGGTGTTCATCCAAATGTTCTGGCAAAGGGAGCTGCACCAAAATGGCATTGATTTCCGAATCTTGGTTGAGCCAGGTGATGGTGTCTAAAACTTCCTTGGCCGAAGCCTTGGTTTCAAATCGGTAGAGTGAAAACATAATACCCACGCGTTTGGCGGCCTTGGCTTTGAGCGCCACATAAAGTTCGCTGGCAGGATTATGACCTATAAGAATAACAGCCAAGCCGGGGTGGAGATGGAGCTTGGTAATTTGGTCTTTGACTTCTTGCTGGATTTGAGCAGCAAGAGCGCGTCCGTCTATAATTTTTGCTTGTGGCATGATTAAGAATGTCAAATTTCAAAGCTCCATCCAGAGGCGGGCAGGCAAATGCCAAATGAATGTCAAAATCCAAATTACAAAAGGTTAAACTCGTCATCCTGAGCGAAACAGAGTTGAAGTCGGCCAGAGGCCGACCGAACCATCCTTTGGAGGGAGCCTCTGGCTGGGATCTCAGAATTAAACACGAGATTCTTCGGCTTTGCCTCAGAATGACGTGCATATTTAGGCATTTGGCATTGATTTGCCTGCACGCCTCTGGAGGGAACTTTGGATTTTGAACTTTGACATTTTATTGAATACTCCACCCTTCATACAATGGATGGGCCGCGGCCAGCTCTTTGGTTTTTTCCCGGATTTCCGCCAAGACCGTATTGTCTTGATGGTTATGAATGACGCGGCTGATGAGCCGCCCGACTTGCTCCATCTCGGCTTCGGTAAAGCCGCGGGTGGTTAAGGCCGGCGTGCCCAGGCGGATGCCGGAAGGGTCGGTGGGTTTGCGCTGGTCATTGGGAACCATGTTTTTATTGACGTAAATACCGGCTGCCTCCAGCGCCTTTTCCGCTTCTTTGCCGGAGATGTTTTTATTGGAGAGGTCAATCAGTAATAGGTGATTGTCGGTTTGGCCAAAACAAATTGTGAATCTTTCTTCTTTGAGAACGCGCTCCAACGCTTTCGCGTTTTTGATGATATTTCGCGCGTAGCCCTGAAAACTAGGCAAAAGCGCTTCGCGGAAAGCCACGGCTTTGGCAGCAATAATATTTTCATGCGGGCCGCCTTGGAAACCCGGGAACACCGCCTTATCAATGATTTTGGCCCATTTATCTTTGCAGAAAATCATGCCTCCGCGCGGGCCGCGCAATGTTTTGTGCGTGGTGGTGGTCACCACGTCAAAAATAGGCACCGGGTTGGCCAATTGTTTGCCGGCAATGAGCCCAGCTATATGGGCAATGTCCGCCATGGTGAGAGCGCCCACTTCATCGGCAATGGCCTTAAACTTTTTCCAATCAATGGTGCGGGAGTAGGCTGAAAATCCGGCCAGAATGAGTTTGGGCTTATGCTCCAAGGCCATGGCTCGGAGATTGTCATAATCAATTGTCCCTTCCGGCGTGGTAACGTAGCGCACGAAATTGAAAATTTTCGCTATGAACGTTACCGGATGGCCGTGCGTCAGATGGCCGCCGTGTTCCAAGTGCATGCCCAGCACCGTGTCACCGGGCTCCAGAAGCGCGGAATAAACCGCGATGTTGGCTGGGGCGCCCGAGAGTGGCTGGACGTTCACGTGCTCGGCGTCAAAAAGTTTTTTGGCGCGGTCAATGGCCAGTTGTTCAACAACGTCAATATATTCCTGGCCGCCGTAATAACGCTTGCCCACATAGCCCTCGGAGTATTTATTAGTGAGCGGGGTGCCCAAGGCCTCCAGCACGGCACGGGAAACAAAATTTTCCGAAGCAATCATTTCCAGGCCCTCGCGCTGGCGCTTGACTTCATTCTCAATGGCTTCGGCTATTTCCGGGTCAAATTGCGATAGGAAAGACATAATTTTTACCGTCATCCCGACCGACCAGCCGTACTCGGCTGGGAGTGGAGGGATCTTGTGGGTTATCCACGAGACCCCTCGGCAAGCTCGGGGTGACGCTTAATAATTTAAGAAAAAAGCGGCCTACTCCCGCCTTTCTATAATACCTTAATCATGTAGGTATTTTCAAGCTTGTAGTCCAATTTGGCGTAATAGGCGCGCACGCCAACACCGGCAATGACGGCGATTTTTTTAAGGCCGTGGGCGCGAACAATCTCTTCGGCTTTGGTCATCAAGCGTTTGCCAAAGCCGGCGTGCTGGACGCCCGCATCATGTTCGCCGATGGGTACGAGCCTGCCATAAGTATGCAGTTCGCGAATATGGGCCGCTCCGACAATATCCGGCAGGAGCTTGGACAGTTCCGGATTAATGTCATCTTGCGGAATGCGTAGTCGCACAAAAGCGTAAAGAATGGTGCGGTCTGTATTTTCGTAAGATATAAAATATTCCAAACCACCCGCGCAATTATATTGTTCAGTGAATAGTTTGGCCTCGTCTAAATTTGCTGTGCGGTTGCGCGCCTCGCGGCAGCGGATGCATTTACATCTCAAGTTGCGCTTGGCCATCTCATCCTGGATGTATTCGCGCAAGTTGGTAATATTGTTGCCAGCCGCAATGCTTTGTTTGGGAATGTCGCGGATTAAGCGGTTGATGCGGGTGTAGTAGGGGATATGCTCGGATTTAATCTTAATGCAAAGTTCTAATAAGTCTTGGTCAGAATATGGCTGCCAGCGTCCATCGCGCCACCATTGGTAAAGCTCGGCGTACTCATTCACAATCGTGGGATAGATTTTCAACTGGTCAGGCTGAAAGTCGGGGTCAGAGAATAATACGCGGTACATATCCTCATCGCGTTCCAGCGTTGAACCCGGCAGATTAGGCATGGTGTGCATGTCCACCTTAAAGCCAGCTTCGCGCAACAGGCGGTTGGCGCGAATCGCGTCCGCGATTTTTTCGCCGCGTTTGATTAAATCCAAAACATCTTGGTAAATGCTTTGCAAGCCAATCTGGACGCGGGTGGCGCCCAAGAAACGAAGCCGGGCCACTTCCGCCGGGGTAATATGGTCAGGCCGGGTTTCTAAACACAAGCCCACGGCGCGGTTGTCAGCTCGCTCGTTTACATTTTGCGCTTGAAGCAGTCTTTTTTTGAGAGCCGGAATATCCGCGTCAGTTATCCTTTCCGCCCTAGGCGGATCCGCCTTGGGCGGAGGCTCTTCTTCGTCGCGACTGCCTTCTGGCCCGTCATTGAGCGCTTCATATAGTCTGGCGATAAACCAGAGCTGGTAATATTCAGGATAAGACGACCAGGTGCCGCCCAAGACAATTAGCTCGCATTTGTCCGTGGGATGGCCATTGGCCTGAAAAGAGCGCAAACGATTAACCACTTGGGTGTAGGGGTCAAATTCTAAATTCAAAGCCCGCATGGCTGCTGGTTCGTTGGAAAGATAACTTTTTGGCATCCGCGCTTCAGTGGGGCAATAGACACATCGGCCCGGACAAGGGAAGGGCTTGGTTAAAACAGTAATTGGGGCCACACCGGAGAGGGTGCGGATTTGGCGGCGTTTCAAGAGTTTCAAAATTTCA
>MHKO01000004.1:0-13894 GCA_001818435.1 Candidatus Komeilibacteria bacterium RIFCSPLOWO2_02_FULL_48_11 | reverse complement strand
GATTTTACGCTTCCATTGTAAAAATTTCTCGCCCGGGCGAGGAATATCTCTTTCCAAAGTCTCAAATATTATATCGGGAATCATGCATTCATGTTATATTGCTAAATTGTTATATTGTTATGCTACAGTTTTATCGCACCCCAAAAATATAACAGTATAGCAATTTAACAATATAACAATGTCTAAGTCGCATCAATCTAAATTATTAGATAACTATGCTTCTTTAGCCGCCTATTACGATACCCCCAACCCTCCTGTTTGGCAAGAGATAAAAGATTTACTCTCGGAAATAAGATCCGGAAGTTCGGTTTTGGATATTGGCTGCGGCACTGGCCGCGTGCGCCAAGTATTACCGACTAATCTTGATTATACTGGACTTGATAATTCGCCGGAACTTTTAGAAGTGGCACAACGCCGTTATCCGAACAATAAATTTATTCAAGCTGACGCGCGGCAGTTGCCATTGCCGGATAAATTTTTTGACGCTGTTCTGCTGATAGCCGTGGTTCATCATTTTTTAAATAAACAAGACCGAATGAAAGTTTTGTCCGAAGCGCGGCGCGTTCTAAAAACAGGCGGACGGCTGTATCTCTCGGTCTGGAATCTGAATCGACCCAAGTTTTGGAGGCAGTGGCGGGGTTGGCGGAAAGTGGTAATACCCAACCGGCATAATCCAAAAATCAAAAGGGTTTATTTTGCCTACACTCAAGCCAAATTGCGCCGCGAACTGGGTCAAAGCGGTTTTACTATTGAGTCTGTCAGCTTAAAAGGGCAGAACATTGTTGTTAGAGCTGCGGGGTGCTAGAATTGTCATACCATAATTAGAAAGATAATATGTCTATTGAACCAAAAATTTTTAAAGCTTACGACATTCGCGGCGTTTTTCCAACAGAGGTTAATGCCGAAACAGCTTATCAAATCGGACGGGCGTTTGCTGTTTATACCCAAGCCGCCAAAGTTGTGGTTGGCCGGGATGTCCGCCTGAGCGGGCCGGAATTATTCCAGGCATTAGCCCGGGGGATTACCGAACAAGGGGCCGATGTTTTGGATGTTGGTCTGGTGTCAACCGATATGTTTTATTATGCCTGCGGTTCAATGGGCCTGCCGGGTATAACCGTGACCGCCTCGCACAATCCCAAAGAGTACAATGGTTTTAAATTAGTGCGCCAAATGCCGGAATTGGTGAGCGGTGAAAAAATCCGCGTTCTAGTCCTGGCAGGCAATTTTCCAGAGAGTTCAAAAAAAGGTGTTATCACCCCGCTGGAAATTAAAGACGGCTACCGCGACAAGGTTTTGTCTTTGGTTGATATTAAAAAGCTAAAGCCAAAAAAAATCGTTCTTGATCCGGCCAATGGCCTGGGCGGCTCGGCCTGGGATATTGTTAAGGAAGGCCTGCCAGCCGAAACAATGCCGTTGTTTTATGAACCAGACGGCAATTTTCCGAACCATGGCGGCGATCCACTGAAAGAGGAGAATCGCGTTGATTTACAAAAGAAAGTCAGCGAGGTAAAAGCGGATTTAGGTTTTGCCATCGACACGGACGGCGACCGGTTATTTGCCATAGACGGTACTGGTGCGTATCTGCCGAGTGATTTTTTAGGCGCGCTCCTGGCGCAGTATTTAATCAAGCGCCACAACGGCGGCACGATTGTCCATGACGCGATTATGGGCTGGGCAGTGCGCGATTTGGTGGCGGCTTCCGGCGGCAAGACTTTCACTTCGCGCGTGGGCCACGTGTTTATGAAAGCGGAGATGGAAAAACAAAACGCGATTTTCGGGCTTGAAAAAAGCGGGCATTATTATTTACCCGATTTCTACTGGGCCGAAACAGCCGTGGGCATGGCGCTTCTGGTGTGGGAAATGATTGATGAGAGCGGCCAGACATTGGAACAGCTGGCCGCGCCGCTGCGAGAGAAATATTTCATGAGCGAACAGATAAACAAGCCCGTGAGTGATCCAGACGCGATTATGGCGCGCATTAAAGAAACTTATCAAAAGGATTTTAAAGTTGAGGAGATGGACGGGGTCAGTGTTATCGCCGATAACTGGCACGCCAATATGCGCAAATCCAACACTGAACCCTTGTTGCGTTTGAACGTGGAGGCTGTGGGCGATAAGGCGCTGATGGAGAAAAAACGCGACGAGCTACTCTCGTTTATGGTTTGAAGTTCATAGTGAAAACAGCAGCTATATCTAAAACAAAATACGGCTTTGACATCTTATCAACAAGGGGGTAAAGTATAATCTTTGGCTGATTTGGTGTATAATATAGGCAAATAAATAGTCAACAAAAATATGGCGGATTTAAATCAAAGCCTCGACATAGCTTCAAAACTATTAACTGTTTTGGTTACGACCATTGCTCTTTTGATTGGCTTACTTGGCTGGATACGAGGCTGGTGGAAGGGTTTCAAAAAGTGGAATATGATAGCCAATAAAGCTAATTTATTCATTGATGTCCTATTTCCTAAAATATTAGGCCACCTATGCTCTACCGAGAGGTTTCCGAAGGATATTCTGCAGGAGTGGACTACCTTATTATCTGTCAATAATTTTGGCCGGACCAGCCCGATCACCATTACCGATCAAGGATATAAAACCATCAGAGAAAGCGGGATGGATAAAATTTTTGAAGCCAATAAAGAAGCATGGGTGCAAAAGGTTAAGTCTGATTTAGGAGTTGATTACACCCGCTTGGATGTTGAGCGAAGAAGCATTGGATTGATTGCCCGATTGTATACTGAAGATGACAAGGTTTTTAATCCTATAAAAGAGTACTTATACGAACACCCAGGTAGTATTCCAACAGCCGATATTTATGGTCTTTTGGGTATTTTGTTGCGTGATTACATTCTGGATAAAAAAAGTTAATTCTACCGTCAAAAAAATACCGCTCGCTTAAGGCGAGCGGTATTTTGCAGACAGATAGATAATTTTATCTCACCCCAATTTTATCCCTCACCTCGGCAATGGTTTTGGCCGCAATTTGGCGGGCTTTGCTAGCGCCCTCAATAAGAATCTCGCCAACCTTACTGCGGTCGGCCGCCAGTTCGGCCCGGCGGGTCTGGAACGGACGCAAGTGGCTGATAATCACATTGGCAGTCGTGTCTTTCAAGTCGCTGTATTTAAGCGTGCCTTTCTTTTGCTGTGAACGCAGTTCGCCGGTGATGCCATCTTGATCCAGTGATTCAATAATCGTAAAAAGATTTTCCACCCCCGGAGCTTTGGAGCCGCCGGAAGTGTCGGTAACAGCGCTTTTTACCTTGGCGCGGATTGTGGCTTCCGAATCAGTCAGGGCAATGTAATGTTTCTCACCCAAAGATTTGGACATTTTCTTTGACGGATCAGCCAAAGACATCACCCTAGGCGTTTTAGTCAATAATGGCTTGGGTTCTGGGAATATTTTAGCAAAGGTTGAATTAAATTTGCGGGCAATGTCGCGCGCGAGCTCAATGTGCTGGACTTGATCTTCGCCAACCGGCACCAGATTGGCTTTGTAAAGCAGAATGTCCGCGGCCTGCAAAACCGGATAAGTGAACAAACCGGCATTGACGTTTTGCTTGTGCTGGGCTGATTTTTCCTTAAACTGCGTCATGCGCTCCAGTTCGCCAAGAGGGGTGATGGTATTAAATATCCAGGCCAGTTCAGTGCATTGGGGCACTTGCGACTGCACAAAGATAATTGATTTGTCCGGATCCAATCCCGCGGCCAAAAAATCCAACGCCAATTCAGCAATCCGTTTTTCCATTTCCTTGGGCTGGTAGGGGATGGTGATGGCGTGGTAATCAACAACGCAAAAAATGCACGGGTATTTATCTTGCAGTTCCACCCATTGCTTTAAGGCGCCCAAGTAATTGCCGAGGTGGAGCGCCCCAGTGGGTTGCATGCCGGAAAATATAATGTTTTTCATATTAGACTTTGATTATAACAGGTAAAATCATGGGGTGGCGTTCGGTTTCCTTAAAAAAGAAATCAGAGAGCTCGTCGCGCAGCTTGCCGCGGATGTTGTTCCAATCTTCAATTTTATCGGACACGGCTTTTTTAGAGAGGTTCTGGAGCGCGCGCTTGATTTTCTGCTTGGCTTCGGAAAGGAGCTTGTCGGATGATTTAACGTAAACAAAGCCGCGGGTGATTATTTCCGGTTCTCCAACGGCTTTGCCGCTCTTGGCGCTGACTTTGATGATTACCACCAGCATGCCGTCTTCGGCCATTACCTGGCGGTCGCGCATCACCACGTTGCCGATGTCGCCCACGCCCAAGCCGTCCACAAAAACATTGGCAATATCCACTTGCTCATCAGTGGCTTGACCGCCTCCTCGGCCGAATTCCGCCACTTGGCCGTTGTCAAGAATTAAGATTTTGCGCGGATCAAAGCCTAAATCGCGGGCCAGTTTGGCCGCCTCGCGCAGCATGTAATGGTAAGCGTAGACTGGAATAAAGTAGTCGGGTTTAACCTCGGTGAGCACGTAGGCAATGTCGTCGCGGTTGCCGTGGCCGGAAACGTGGATGTCCATTATTTCGCCATGGACAACGTTGTCGCACTGGCGATAGAGCGCGTCTTTCAATTTCTGCACCGTGGCCTCGTTGCCTGGGATAATGGAAGAGGACAGGATGACGGTGTCGGTTTTGCGCAGTTTGAGGCAGCGATGAGCCCCGGTTATCACCCGCGAGAGCACGGCCGTGGATTCTCCCTGGGCGCCGGTGACAATGACAATCGCTTTTTTGTCCGGCAAGTCGTCAATATCCTCAACCCGGATTAAAGTGCCTTTTTTAACTTTGACATAGCCGAGTTTTTTGGCGATTTCAATGTTCATTTTCATGCTGTAACCGTCAATGGCGACTTTTTTGCCCAGGGCCTCGGCCGCGCTAATAATCCAGCCAATGCGCTCAATCTGCGAGGCAAAGGTGCCCACAATTACGCGGCCCGGGGCTTGGGTCAGCAGTTTAGTGAGATTGCGGCGCATTTCGGTATGGGTGGCCGAGGCGCGGACGTCAATGGCGCCCAAGCTTTCCAGCATTAAAATAGTCGGACGCTTGAGCTTGGAGAGCCAGCCATAATCAAGAAGCGGCTTGCCATTGGGGTCTTTTTCCAAAGTCCAATCCCCGGGGTGAATAACCGTGCCCGCCGGCGTTTGCAAGATGACGCCAATCGCATCCATAACCGAGTGGTCAACCTGGAAAAAGCTGATTTTAAAAGCGCCAAAACTAAAGCGGTCGTTCAAGCTTTTAATAGTCAGTGTTTTAAGCTCCCTGGCGCTGCCTTTTTTATAATCTTCCTGGCGGTGCTTGACCATGGCCAGGGTTAAAGGCCGGCCGAGAATCAAAGGCGCGCCCAGTTTTTCCAGCAAGATGGGCGCGGCGCCGATGTGGTCCAAATGGCCGTGAGAGAAAATGACGGCCCGGATGTTTTTTTCCTTGCCCCGCAAGCAGGAGATGTTGGGGATGATGTAATCAATGCCGTGCATGTCCTCTTCCGGAAATTGCAAGCCCATGTCCAGAATGATGATGTCATGGCCGTATTCAAACACAGTCATGTTTTTGCCGACTTCTTCCAAGCCGCCAAGAGGGATAATGCGGAGCTTGGGTTCTTGGGCGAGCGAGCGGCTCGCCTCCTTAGGATGGCGAGCGGAATGTTGAGGGTGATTGGTTCTTTTAGGTGTCATAAATTAAGTAAAAAAGGAATAAGTAATAAGTAGTCCAGCACCTTTTTGAATCCCTCCGTGGTCTGGCCAGAGCGCCGGAGGAACAATATGTTCCTTTCTATAGAATTTGATATTCTATGAAAAGGTGCTGGATGGTGGGCGAGGAGGGATTTGAACCCTCACGGACAGAAGTCCATAGCGCTCTGAACGCTACGTGTATACCAGTTTCACCACTCGCCCGGATTCGGAAATCGGTTGACGGAAAAACGGAAATGTGAAATGTCAGTGGTTCGGAATTACAGAATTACGGAATTTCAGTAAGAAATCTATCAAAACCAATCTTAATAAAGTTTCATTATAGTCTTATCTGATTCATCTAATTCTTCTGATTCAACAATCATTCCCTCTTGATCAATTGAAACTTTGTATCTAGTACCAGAAGTGTTTACAATTATGCTTTTCGGAAATGATCCCGTATATTTTTGAAACTTATCACCCTTCTTCACCCCTCCCCCTTTAAAATAGTACCTTCCCTCAATCACGCTTCTGCACATTACTTCTTGTATGTTGTCTCCCTTCTTTACCGCTTCATCCGAAATTCTCTCAAGAGGCGTAATAATAAGGCCTTGTGGGTTTTCTTTAGTAATTGGCATAACCAAAGTGCTATACAAGCCTCGAGGAGTAAGCAAAGTGCCTTCTGTACAAGCAATTCCAGCCTTAAGTATGTCATCCGACTCTTTTTGTCCAAGTAAGGATTCACCCATTCCTTTAATATGTGAAAATTGCTCCCCATGGGGTCTAACAGACGAGCTTAGGTTGCCCAGTCCACGAATCATGTGCTTGGTTTCTTGAAGTCTCGTTTTGAGCGCATCAAGAGCATCTTCCCTCATGCCGAACACGCTCAAACGACGATCAACACTGAATTCTGATGTACTACTAGCCATAAAATTCATCCAATCCTTGTCACTGGTATTGGATGATGTTATTGACGGATCATATCCGGAATGTCGTATAGCTAACTGGTGAACATCTTTATAAGTTCTGTCCTCAAGACCGTCTTTTGACTCATAGTCAGACGGTTCTGAAGCCCAATACAGCATAGGTTCTCCTTTTGATATTTCCGAACCATACTTCTCAAACAAATTGGCAAGCTGGGGATAGGGAATGCTCTCTCGTACCCCTTTAATTGCATCAAAACCGCAAAAAGGACATCCCTTAGAACAACCAAATGTGAGCTGTATAGCTCTCAAATTGGAAAAAATGAGTTTAAGCTCTTTCTCGGTAAATTTTTTTTCCAATTCAAGAGGCAACGATTCACTATTTCCAGGGTAATTTTCTCTTTTATTTTTTATTATCTTATCAAGTATCGCTTGCTGATCTTTTTTCAACCATTTTTCCCAATAACTCAACTCCGCGAGTAATGAATCGTCTTCAACCGCCTGCTGTAAAAAATTTTCTAACTTACCTCTCTCTTCGAGATCAGAAAGATATTGCACCAATGCTTCAGGAGATAAGTTTAGTATCTCTTTTTTGGATTTTTTTTCTCTGGTCTGCTCTATATCGAGCAGTATTTCAGGATTTCGCATAATATCTCTTTTTTATATCTCTAATCTTTTTTTGGTATTCATCAAGATTATTAAATTCATCAAGCAAAATATTTCTTACTTGGACAAGTTTTCTAATTTTATGTATCTTTTTTTTCTCTTGATTGGTCATACTTTTAGATTACAAATTTAGCGTGTCACCTTCTAACCGAAATTCTGAAATTCCGTAATTCCGAACCATTATTTTTTTCCAACAACTGATTCCTGAATTCTCATCGCTTTTATCTGAAATGCAGGCGCTTTTGGGTTTTGACGTACCACTCATTTATTGTGCTGAAGCGGTCGGAAGTCTGGTTGATTTTAACGGCTTTGACGCCTTGGATGTTGTTAGGCAGGAGGTAGGAGTATTTTAGGCTGTAGAGAAATATGGCCGGAATGTCGGCGTTCAGTTTTTTCTCAAATTCCAGGTAATCGCGGGCACGCTTGTCCGGGTCGGTGGTGCGGCGCGCTTCTTCCAAGAGCTTGTCGGCTTCCTTGTTGTTGTAGAGCGCCAAATTCAAGCCTGGGTCATTGGCTTGGGACGAATGCCAGAAAGGATAGGGGTCCGGGTCGCGGCCCAGAATCTGCCCAAACAGAAGAACTTCATAAGCCCGGGGCTTAATCACGTCCCGCTGGACGCGCGAGAGGTCCACAATTTCAACATTGACTTTAACGCCCACGCCCTGCCAGAGTTCCCGAATTTTTTCCGCCACCTGGATGTTTTCGTCTTTTTGAACAGTGGTTAGTTTTATTTCCAGATTAACCAGCTCTTCTTTATTGTCGCGCTTGATTTTTTTCTGGCGGACATAGGGCGCGCTGGCGCTTTCGGGCAGACCCAGTTGGATATTGGCTTGGGTTGAAGTTGCTATGTTGTCACCGTCTGTTTTTCGCCAACCAGAGGCATCAAGCAAAGCCGCGGCTTGGGCCGGATCAAAAATCATTTCTGGCGGCTTCTCAATATTTTGGCCGAAAAAGGAGAGCAGGGGGTCGTCTATTGGTTCGGCGTTGGCGCCAAAAGTAGCGGCCACAATCTGTTTGCGGCTGGTAGCGAGAGCCAGGGCCTGGCGAACGTTTTTGTCGGCCAAGGCCGCGTTAGCTCCCTGGTTAAAAAAGAGCGCCGTGTATTGGGGCAAATCAAGTTGATGAACGTTTTGGTTGCCAGCTGCCGGTTGATTATTAATGCTGCTGGCCACCAGCCCCAAACCATCAACATTGCCGTCCACTAAAGCGGCTTGGGCCTCATCCAAAGAAGAGTAGAACTTAAAAGTAATCTGTTTTAAGAAAGGTCCGGTTTGGTGGTAATCCTCAAACCGTTCAAATAGGTATTCGCGGATATTGCCTTTTTTATCCTTGGATAAACTGGCAAAGAGATAAGGCCCGGAGCCAATCGGCTTAAGATTGAGTTCAGCCAAAGAAGCGTGGAGCGGGTCAATGTCGCTCCAGAGGTGCGCCGGTAAAATGCCAAAAGTCAGGAGTGAAAGAAAAGGAGAGAATGGCTCGGAGAGGGTAAAACTCACGGTCCGTTCATCATCAGAGCGAACCTGCACGTTGCGAAAAGCCGAGTAAAGCGGGCTTTTAAAATTAACGTCTTTAATGCTCTGGACGGTGAACACCACGTCATCGGCCGTCAATGGTTCTCCATCATGCCAGCGCAAATCCGGTTTTAAAATAAAGGTGTAGGTGGTTTGCTTGTCGTCAATGGTAAAGCTGTCAGCCAAGTCCGGCGTCAGCGCGCCGTTGCCGTCAAAGTTGACCAGCGAGGAAAAAACCAAACGAGTCAAATCTTGGTCAACGCTTGAGGTTTGAGAAAACAGGGGATTGATGTAAGTCGGGGAGCCCACCACGGCTTCAACGTATTCGCCGCCCACAGCCGGCATGATTTTGACGTAGGTTTTGTACAAACTGAAACCCAAAACCGCGAGTGAAACGATTAATAGCAAAGAAGCGAGCCGAGTAACCAAAACTTCGCGCTCAGTGTAGAATTTCGCCAAATAACGCAGTTGCCGCCAGGAGGGGATTTTTTTTCCGTCTCGCAGGCTGGTAATCAGCGTTTGGTCTAATTTTTGGTTGCGCTCAAAATGAGAAGCGCGCCAGAGTTTAGTGAATGGACTGGCTACCCGAAGCAGCGCAGCGCGCATTCGCGTCTTAAAACTTTCTAGCATGATAGTGGTGATAAGGAAGCGCTCTTATTGCGACAGAAAGAGCCTCAAGAGCGAGACCGCAAAGAAGAGCCCGGCCACGCTGATGGTGGTCCAATAAAGGATTTTTTCCGCGCCCCGTTTGGTGCGGTAAAGATTGCCGCCGCCGCCAAAGGCAGCGCCTAAGCCGGTGCCTTTGCTTTGAAGCAAGATCGCGGTTACCAAAACCGCGGCTAAAATTATTTGAGCAAGGTCGAAAATCATTTTATAAGAAGGTTATTTTTACAGTTTAACCCGCCTTGCGGGCGGGTTATTCACGCCAGAGATACTCGGAAAATATAACGATTGTATATTAGCAGAAAGGAGAGAGATTGTCAAATTTTAACAAAGAAAAAGGAGAGCACAGTATAAAGCCATGTTCTCCTTTTTTGCGACGCTCTTTCAGTTTTCCTCCTTTTCAATTAAGAACGCCGCGGCATTTAGAAGGTGTGCCCCAAAGCGCAGTGCTTCCAAGAATGCATCCATGCGTTCCCGTCGGGAGATGAGGACTGTGGCAGATGTGAGTAGATCACCTATGACTTTCAGGTGATTTTTGTCGCATGTTTTTCCTTCTTCCAAAACAGTTGCTCCAACCTCGAATTCTCCGATACGGACATGACCTTCTACCGAACCAGTCGCCCGAATACATTGGACATGAATGCCGTGTTCCCGGAAATGTTGTTCCGTCAATGCCGGGTATTCAGTGTACACCTTGCTCCCATCTGAGACGTCTTCAATTCGTTGTATGGAGCTGTTCTTGCGGCTGCAAAGCACAATGCGGGTGCATCCCCATGTTTTTTTACTGTAGGGAAGAAAGGTTATTATCCCTGGCCACTCGCTTCTTTCTTCAAGCTCATGACTTAATCGTGCCTCCGCAACGCAGTCATATCCACAGATTCCGACATCGCACAATCCACTACTTACAACGCGCGGAATTGCCTGCGGACGGGTAAAGAAGATGCTCTCTGCAAATGGGCAGTTCGTGCTGGCCATTGCGGAACGGTCTTCTCGTTCGATGCTCCACCCTGCAGCCGCAAAGAGCTCGGTTGTGTTTTTTTCTAAGCTGCCATTGGGTAGTGCTAGTTTAAGCATCATATCCTCCTTTATAAAAGAACCATATTTGATTTTTGCGATATGCAAAAATCCCTTCTCTTTTGAGAAAGGGTCGGCTGAATAATATGTCAAAACACTATCAAGACAACCCTTTCCCGAAAGAAGGATTACTATGATGGGTCAGACGTCCCAATACCAAACGATAACCGCCCAGGCCGGTTTTGAGCCATTTAGCCACGCGGGCCACAGTGGTGGAGCTTAGGCCGGTTTTTTTGACGATTTCAGAGTAGGGTATTTGGGCATTCAGCATCTGCGCGGCCTGCCAGCGTTTGCCAAATTCAATAATTTCTTCCTCGGTCAGCAAATCTCTAAGGAATTTTTTCATTTCCGCCTGGTTTTTAATGGCCAGCAGAGCCGTAACCAGGCTGTTAATTTGTGGGGTGTTGAGATTCATAAAATCGCTGATTAAAGCCGCTTTATCCAACTAAATCGCTTTAGTTAGATAAAGTATAGCAGATATAAAAAATATGTCAAGACCTGCCTTTTTACATCAACAAACCTTCAGGGTTGTTTCTGTCCCGATACCACATTTGCGGATTATTGCGAATATATCGGCGGATTTTGTTTAACGAAATTTCATTGCGAATGATATGGTCGTAAAAACGGGATTGCCACGCAAAATTCAAATTTTGTTTGTGGCATTTATACGATGTGGCGGATTTAAACGATCCAACAATCACGGACAATGATTGCGGTTGGGGTGAAATTTTGGACATTTGCGGATATGGCCCCGTGTATTTGTAGAGACGAGGCAATGCCTCGTCTCTACAAAACGTATTAACATTATTATCACCAATTACAATAATCCCATGCACATGATTGGGCATTACCACCCATTCATCCAACGACGCGTTGGGGAAATGATTGGAAATATCCAACCAACAATCCCGGGCGATTTTGCCAATATTGGACAACGCCACGGATGTCATGCCATTATTATCAATTAAAACATCGCCAAAATAATGCGCGCGTTCGTGCGTGCAAATCGTGACAAAATAAAATCCGGATGACGCGTAATCCCAGCCCGGCAACCGCGTTGATTCAATTCGATATTTGTCTTTAAATAAATCTGACATCTTTATTTATTAGAGACGAGGCAATACCTCGTCTCTACGAGACGTTTTTGATATACTTTGATTATGTCAAATTTGCTCACAGATTTAAACGACCGCCAAATTGAGGCCGTTCGCGCCACCGAAGGGCCGGTGTTGGTGATTGCCGGGGCTGGAAGCGGTAAAACCAAGACCTTAACCCACCGCTTGGCTTATTTGGCATCAGAAAAGGGCGTTCAGCCGCACCAGATTTTAGCCGTGACTTTTACCAACAAAGCGGCTGGCGAGATGCGCGACCGGGCGGCCAAATTATTGCGGGCCAATCCCCGGACTTGGCAAACCTGGCAGGGTTTTGGTTCTGGCCCGGCCTTAGGAACATTCCACGCCATTTGCGTGCGCATTCTGCGCCAGGAAGCCGAGAAGCTGGGGTTTAAGCGCCAGTTCGCTATTTACGACACCGAGGACCAGAAAGCGGCCATTAAAAAAGTCATGTACAACGAGGGCGTGTCGCCGCGCGAGGTCAATCCAACCGGGGTTTTGAGTTTGATAAGCCGGGCCAAGAATGAAATGTTGACCCCAGAGGAAATGGCCGAAGGAGCCGAGGGGCCGTTTGCTGAAACCGCGGCTGCTCTTTATGAAGGTTATAGCCAGTACTTAAAAGAGAACCAAGCCATGGATTTTGACGACCTGCTGCTTTTTACAGTGCGGTTGTTTAAAAAATATCCCAAGGTTTTAAGCGAGTACCAGAAGCGCTGGCCCTACATCATGATTGATGAATATCAAGATACCAATCAAGTGCAATACACTTGGGCCCGCCAGCTGTCCGGCAAGAACAGCAATATTTTTGTGGTTGGGGATGATTGGCAGGGGATTTATTCCTGGCGCGGGGCCACCATGCGCAATATCTTGGAATTTGAAAAAGATTATCCCGGCTCTCTGGTGATAAAACTTGAACAGAATTACCGCTCCACGCCCGAGATTCTTAATTTAGGCAATTTGATTATCGGCGGCAATCCCGGGCAGATGAAGAAAAAGTTGTGGACTGACAGGCCATCAGGAATCAAACCCGAGATCTGGCAGGTGGCGGATGAGGACCGGGAAGCGGAAAAGGTGCTGGAGAAAGTGGCGGAATTGGAGAAGTTTCGAGTTTCGAGTTTCGAGTTTCGAGACGAGAATAAACAGAATGAAGCTCCTCAAGAGATTATTTATGATTATGAAGCAGAAGGCGGGGGAAGCGGCATACTTGATAAGATTATGGCGGGGTTTAAAAAAGGTAAGAAAAAATATCATGCCCAAGATATGGTTATGCGCGGCGCGCGGGGCGTGCCGCTGGATATTGGCCAGCGGCCGATCAAGTGGAACAAGTACGCGGTGTTGTACCGCACCAATGCCCAGTCGCGCATTTTGGAAGAAGTGATGCTGCGCTATGGTGTGCCTTACCGTTTGGTTGGGGGCATCCGTTTTTATGAGCGCAAGGAAATAAAGGACTCTTTGGCTTATTTGCGTTTTTTGCTTAATCCCAATGACATTCTGTCTTTGGAACGAATTATTAATGAACCGCCGCGTGGCATTGGCGACAAAACTTTGGGCCGCGTTTACACCGAAGCGCGAGCGGAAAACAAAAATATCGTTGATTATGTTTTGGATATTAATAAAGTCGAGGGACTGGCTCCAAATCGGTTGCAGGCGTTTAAGGATTTTGCCGCTACTTTTGCCACGGCTCAAAAATCCCTGCCCCAGATGACGGTTAATGAGGCGATTGATTTGATTTTAAAGCGCAGCGGGTATATTGAGAGCCTGCGCGAGCAAGGCGATGACGGAGAAGAAAGGCTGGAAAACATCGCGGAGCTTAAATCCGTGGCCCGCAAATTCGCCAAGCTCAAAGGCACCGAGGGCCTGGAAGCATTTTTAGCCGAAGTGGCATTAGTCTCGGACCAAGATTCGTATAATCCGGAAACCGGGGAGGCTTTAACTCTAATGACTTTGCACTCGGCTAAAGGCTTGGAATTTAACACAGTTTTTATGGTGGGCATGGAAGAGGGTTTGTTGCCGCATGCCAATAGCATGTTGGAGCCGGCTGAGCTGGAAGAGGAGCGGCGCTTGTGCTACGTGGGCATTACCCGCGCCCAAGACCATCTTTATTTTTTATTGACCCGCCAGCGCACCATTTATGGCAGCGTGAATATCACCACGCCGTCGCGTTTTTTGGCCGAACTGGGGGAGGCTGGAGTGGAGTTTTATAATGAAGATGATTGGTGAGAAAATAGATTCCGTGTGTTATAATAGAGGCATGTGGTGTCATTCCGAGCGAATGCCGCACCTTTACT
>MHKO01000003.1 GCA_001818435.1 Candidatus Komeilibacteria bacterium RIFCSPLOWO2_02_FULL_48_11 | reverse complement strand
AGCTTATTTCTAAACATCAGACGCTAATTTTGGAGACGCCTATTCAAAAACAGGCTCAATTATGGGAATTTTAACGAGACACTAATGATTGGTACCTATTTAATAGTGTTATGAATCGTGTTAAAAAAATTTTTAAGCGCGCCGAACGCATTGTCATCGGCGTTATCCATTTCCCCCCGCTCATCGGATATCCGAAGTTTCCGGGTCTGGATGTTGCGTTACAAAACGCGCTCAAAGACCTCCGGGCGTTTGAACGCGGAGGGGTGGACGGGATTATGTTTGAAAACAATTACGACATACCGCACCGCGAGCAGGTTGATCCCGGCGTCGTGGCCGCGATGACCTACCTTGGCGGTGCGTTGCGTTCGGAGATGAGCCTGCCGCTCGGTGTGAGCGTATTGTGGAACGACTACCGAGCCGCTCTCGGGATCGCCAAAGTACTTGGGCTTGAGTTCGTGCGTATTCCTGTTTTTGTTGACAAAGTTTCTACCGATTACGGCGTGTTTATGGGCGTTGCGCGTGAGGCGAGGCAGTACCGGAAACATATTATGGCAGACGACGTCGCGATTCTGGCGGACGTGCATGTTAAGCACGCGCGTCTCCTCTCCAAGGCATCTCTTGAAACCTCTGCCACGCGCGCTGTTGCCGCTGGAGCGGATGCGCTTATTCTTACCGGACATCGTACCGGTGTACCTCCCGATGAGGAGGAGGTGGGGCGTGTTCGGGAAGCGGTCGGAAGATTTCCGATTTTTATTGGGAGTGGTGTGACTACTGGAAACGCGCGTTCATTGCTTAAATACAGTAATGGTGTTATCGTAAGCACTTCGTTAAAGCGAGGTGGTATAAAGTCCGGTGAAATAAATGTAAAGTCGTACACGCAACGAATTGACGCAAAAAAAGTTCGTACGCTAGTCAGTCAAGTAAAGCCATAGGTTTCCTTAAGGAAACTTTTCCTAGCCGCTCTTTACGTGAATAAGTGAAATTCAGCCGGTGCTCAAGGAGGTCCGCGATGAGATGTTTAGGTTTAACTGAGAATAGTAAGCAATCGCTTCAGGAGATTCCGCCGAAAATTGCCCGCATCGTCCTAATGGATATGTGCGGTTTGCCGGTTACCGACTATCTGATCATTGATTTACATCATGTTTCAGATAAATTGGCTTACCGTGCGTTTGAGCTTAAGCTCAGCAATAGTCCGTTCGGCGTTGTGGTTCGAACAGTCACCTCAGGTGACGCAAAATGCCAGCCGTACTTTTGGTTGCGGGCGAGCGCAGATCTTCCTCGCATGCTTAGCGCTACGAGGCGGTACATTGTTGCGTTCGCGCCCCACGCGGTTCCCGAGAGAGCAGGCGGGTTTACAGTTGGTCGCTTTCTTGTTACCGCGCACGGAAGAAGTGTGGTAGAGTATTGCCAGAATCAGATTCAGCCGCGTACCTTGGAGCGGTTGACGTTCAGCGAGCTTGACCGGAGTGAGAACGGGTACGGGTCGATGGTTCAAGAGCCGGGGCACTTTTTTAGGAGTTGTTGCCCGGGCAATGGCGTGGCTCCGACTATAGTTCGCGAACTTCATCGCTGGAGAGAGTCTATTGAGCTACTCCTCGAGATGTTGCACAGCAACAGCATCTGCCTCGAGTTCACGTGCAGCGGCGGCGTGATTGAATTTCACGACTTCGATCAGTAGCGCGGCTGGCGGGTTTTGCCGAAAGCAAATCTCGCCAGCTCCCTTTTTCTATGTGGTAATTGTTTTGTATGCAAAAAGTGTTTCCATTATCTGAAATTAAGAAAAAAAGATTAACGCCCTCGCAGCGTGTATGCCAAGTTGTGGTTGCGTCGGGCATACTTGTTGTTGATGGAAAAGTGTTATTAATCAAAAGGGGAAATTATAATTTTCCAGATCCTAACTCATGGGTTCTGCCCAGCGGCAAGGTTGAGCCCCTTGAAACTCCCGAAGAAGCCGCGCGCCGAGAGTTTAAGGAAGAGACCGGGATTAGCGTCCGCGTAATTGAGTTATTGGCGATTGAGAATTATTTTTATGACGCCAAGCATACTCGAACACATATTATTGAGTGCCTATATTTAGTTAAATCTGTTGGCAATGATTTTACCATTAAACTTGACGTTGACCACACTGATTACCGTTTTGCGAGCGTTCGCGAGATTGCGTCGATGGCATCACTGGTAGCGCCTCGTAAAAAAGTTATTAGAAAGGTGCTCGCCAGCAAAGCATAGATACATACAATATGGAGTCTATTATTATCAAAACATCGTTTGACGCCGACGCCACTGGCCACTTTGGCCAGTTCGGCGGCCGCTATGCGCCGGAGATGCTTTTGCCGGCTTTAGAGGAATTAGAGGCAGCATATAACCAGGCGAAGTCTGATCCAAAATTTTTGGATGAGCTTTCGGATCTTTTTAAAAATTACGACGGCCGGCCCACGCCGCTTTATTTTGCCGAAAATTTAACCAAGAAATTAGGCGGCGCCAAGATCTATCTCAAAAACGAGGGCTTGAACCATACCGGAGCGCACAAAATCAACCATTGTCTTGGTCAAGCTTTATTGGCCAAGCGCATGGGTAAAAAGCGTTTGATTGCCGAAACCGGAGCTGGACAGCACGGCTTGGCTACAGCCACAGTGGCGGCTAAGTTCGGTTTTGAGTGCGTCGTGTATATGGGGGAAGTGGATATAGCGCGCCAGCGGATCAATGTTTTTTTTATGGAACAATTGGGCGCCAAGGTTATACCGGTCAGTCACGGGACCAAGCGCCTCAAAGATGCGGTTACGGCCGCTTTACAGGACTGGATTACCAATGTGGATGATTCCTATTATCTGCTGGGTTCGGCTTTGGGCCCGCATCCTTATCCTTCCATGATTCGGGATTTTCAAAGTATTATCGGCTTGGAGGTCAAAGAACAAATCCAAGCTCAAGCCGGACGCTTGCCGGATTACTTAGTGGCTTGCGTGGGCGGGGGCAGTAATGCCATAGGTTTATTCAATGATTTTTTTGAAGATAAAGAAGTGATGATGATTGCCGTGGAAGCCGGGGGCAGGGGCGTGGACAAGCCGGGTGAGCACGCGGCCCGGTTTCAAACCGGGGGCGCGGTCGGGGTGGTGGAAGGCTACAAATCATATTTTTTACAGAATGAGGATGGTCAGATTCAATCTACCCATAGTATATCCGCAGGGTTAGATTATGCCGGCATTGGTCCGGAGCACGCCTTACTTCATGACCAGAAGCGTGTGCAATATACTTTTGCGACCGATAAAGAAGTTTTAGTGGCCTTCCAAACTTTGGCCAGAACCGAAGGCATATTTCCGGCTTTGGAATCAGCCCATGCCGTGGCCGAAGTCATTAAGCTCGCGCCGACTTTAGCGCCGGATAAAATTATCGTGGTTAATATCTCCGGCCGCGGTGATAAAGATGTTTTTATTGTGGCTAAGGCTTTGGGGGACAAAGCCTGGCTTGAATATTTACGGCGCGAAGCCGGCGAATGATTATGACTGCCATAGAGGAGCAATTGCAAAAAATTAAGGCCCAGAACCGCTTGGGTTTAATGACCCATATTGTGGTTGGTTATCCGAATTTAGAAGAAAGCCGGCGCTTGGTTTTAGCCATGGCCGAAGCGGGCGCGGATTTCATTGAGCTGCAAATTCCATTTTCCGACCCAGTGGCTGACGGCCCCACTCTGATGCGCGCCAACCAGGAATCTCTGAAGCAGGGAACTACCGTTGCCCAAGCGATGCAGCTGATGGGCGAGCTGGCCGCGGCAACGCCGATTCCATTGCTCTTCATGACCTACTTCAATATTGTGTTCCGGTACGGCGTTGAAAGATTCTGCCAGGACGCGCAGCAAGCCGGGTGCGCCGGGCTCATTGTGCCGGATATTCCCATTGAGGAGGAACATCGCGAGCATTTCATATTGCGCGCAAAGCAGAGCCGCCTGTCGGTGATACGAGTTATCTCTCCAGCAAGCACCGAACGCCGGTTGCGATTAAATGCGCAACACGCCGAAGGGTTCGTGTACTTTGTGAGCCGCAAAGGAGTAACCGGCGCCCAAGCGAACCTCGATGCTGAACTTGCGCAGAATCTGCAAAAAATCAGGCAATACATCAGCTTGCCTATTGCGGTTGGTTTTGGCATATCACAACCAGAGCACATAGTTGCAATCAAAGGAACAGCTGACATTGCGGTTATCGGGAGCGCCATAGCGCAAACGTACTCTGGCGCCGAAAAAGGCCAGGGAATTGCGGCGGTCTGCCGTTTTATAGAGAGCCTGGCCGCAGTATTGTAGCATAAAAAAACGAGGGGGTACGCAGTTTGGCGTACCCCCTTTTGATTGCGCTCAATTAGCCATGTTTGCACCGATGCCGGATCGTAACGTGAGCATTGCAATGAGATTCGGGAACCGCTGGTTACTTTCGGCATTGATGATTTGGACAACCCTCCAGCCTTTCCGCACGCCAATGTTTTCCGCTTTTCTGTTGCTCCAATTTCGGAGATTGGTTCAATGTAGCAGGACAGCACAGATGTGCATTTTGGGGTTTTTATTGTTCCGGGCTGTTTGTGCTATAATTTAAAACATGAGCGGTCTGAACAACGATTCAACAACTAAAATCACCTTGTTTAAAGGCAAAAAAATCAGGAAAACGCTCTATAATAACGAGTGGTGGTTTTCCGTGGTGGATGTCTGCAGCGCTCTTACTGACAGTGTAGACGGCGGAGTATATTGGATGAAGCTTAAACAGCGGCTGATAGAAGAAGGGAGTGAGGTCGTGACATTTTGTCACGGACTGAAATTACCGGCCGCTGACGGCAAAAAATATGAAACTGACTGCGCTAATCCTGAGGGTATATTCCGTATAATTCAGTCGATTCCTTCGCCCAAGGCCGAGCCATTCAAGCGCTGGCTGGCTAAAGTCGGCTATGAGCGGATGCCAAGGCTGGCGGCGATATTGCGGGTGGAGCGAGAAAGAAGCTGGAAAAGCGGCTGGGGCGGTCTGTGGTGTCTAGAAAGAATTTCCTGAAAAATCCGGAAAATAAAATATTAAGATAGTATGAACTACGGCACGATTTACAAAAATTTTGAGCGCATCGCCAAACAATACTCGGCGCGCACGGCTTTGGCTTCTCTAGATTCCGGAGTGTACCAAGGCCTGACGTATGGCGAACTCTTGAACCAAGTTCGCGCTTTAGGCGCGGCTATGCAAGAGAGCGGCATTGCCAAAGGTGATAGAGTGGCTTTTTTGCTTGATAACGGCCCTGATTGGGTAACCATAGATTTGGCGTGCGCCGCCATTGGCGCGGTGGATGTTCCCATCCACACAACTTACCGTTCAGCCTACCTCTCGTACATTGTTAAGCACACGGAAGCCAAGTGGCTTTTTTTGAGCCAGCGCTACTACCCAAATCACCAAGAAGCAATCAAGTCTCTGGAGCTGGAGAAAGTCGTTGTTGTTGGCGTTGCCGGCGGTTTTATAGACCTTAAAACAGCTGGCCAGCTAACCTCGGTTTCTGTTTTTGAAGATGATGTGCACACCATCATTTACACTTCCGGCACCACTGGCCTGCCCAAAGGAGTCATGCTCTCGCACCGCAATTTGCTGGCCAACGTTCAAAATGCCAAAGAGTACATTGACGTTTCGTCTCAAGACAGTTTTTTGTCGTTTCTGCCATTGTCTCACGCTCTGGAGCGGACTGCCGGCTGTTATGTGCCTTTGCTTTCCGGGGCCAGCATTTATTACGCCCAAAGCAAAGAAACAATCAAAGAGGACATCCTAAAAGCTCGGCCCACAATCATCATTTCAGTGCCCAGGATATTCGAGAAAACGTATGACGCGGTTTGGGACGTGGTTCGCTCCAGCAGCAAGCTGAAACAGCGGCTTTTCTATTGGGCTTTGGATTGGGGCAGCAGCCGCCGTCAAGGCGAACTGCGGTTTTGGCAGCGGCCTATTTATGGTGTTCTTGATTTTTTGGTTTTAAAAAAAATCCGGGCAAAACTGGGCGGCCGTCTGCGTTTTGCGGTCAGCGGCGGTTCGGCGCTCTCAACGCGCATTATCCAGTTTTTTTGGGATATTGGCCTCTTTATCTTGGAAGGCTATGGCTTAACTGAAACTTCACCCGTGGTTTCGGAAAATACGCTTGCCAAGTGTAAGTTCGGTAGCGTCGGGCTGCTGCTTAAAAATTTTGAAATTAAAATCGCCGCGGACAAAGAAATTCTGTTGCGCGGTTCCAGCGTCATGCGCGGTTATTGGCGCGATCAGGAGGCCACCAAACAGGCGATTGACCAAGAAGGCTGGCTCCGCACCGGCGATTTGGGTGAACTTTCCGAAGATGGATTTTTAACCATCACTGGCCGCAAAAAGGAGTTGTTGGTTCTTTCCACTGGCCGGAACGTGGCGCCAGCGCCGCTGGAACAGGCTTTGGAAACGAACCGTTTTATATCCCAGGCCATGGTTTTTGGCGACAACCAAAAACACATCTCGGCCTTGATTGTGCCTGATTTTGAAGAATTGAAATTATGGGCCCAAAAAAACAACCTGGAGTATGCTCTGTCGGCCATTTTGCAAAGAGATGACGTTGCCAAGCTTTACCGCAAGGAAATAACCGAGGCTTTGGATCATTTCCCTGAATACGAGCAAGTGCGGCATTTCATCTTGTTAGCCGAGCCTTTTTCCCAAGAGAATGATTTGTTGACCCCGACTCTAAAGCTGAAACGCCTCAAGATTTTGGAAAAGTACCAGAAGATGATTTATGACTAAAATCGCTTTGTTTGAAGGCAAGCAAATCCGCCGGTTATGGGACGATGCCAAAGAGCTGTGGTATTTCGCGGTGGTGGATGTTGTCGCTGTGCTTACGGGAAGCGCCAATCCGCAAGTATATTGGCGCGTGCTTAAAAAACGCTTGATTGACAAGGTTCTAATGAAACCGTTACAAAATGTAACGGTTTGAAAATGCTGGCCGAAACCGCCACCACGGCCATATCAAACAAACAAGAACCAAAAACTTTCAACGCCAATAAACAAGCTGCCAGAGATGGCGGCGATATCGCCGGTGGAGCGAGAAAGAAACTGGAAAAACGGCTGGGGCGGTTAGTGGTGTCTAAAAATAATTTCCTAAAAAATTCGGAGAATAAAATGTTAAGATAGCGTAGAAAGGTTGAGCGCCAATTGTCGCTTGTCGCGCCGCGGTGTTTTTTGGTATAATACAGCACATGGTTAAATAAGATTAACTGTCAGAACATGGATTCTTTCTATGCACGCAAAAGCTATACCATTATTTGTCCTCGCCTTAATTAACCTTGCGTTCGCGATTATCATTTTTAGGCGTAGGCAGGGCAGGAGCTATAATCTGTACTATTCGTTCGTGGTTCTTTTTCTCGCAACGTGGTCGCTGGGATTGGGGATGTTCTACTTTGAGCCACAGGCGCTTCATATCCGATTTTGGACAAATATCATCTATCTTTCCGGTTCCTTAATCCCCACGTTCTTTTTGTTATTCAGCTTGGTATTCCATAGGAGTAAAGCAATTTCATGGAGCGAACACCTGTTACTTCTTGGGCCGGCGGCGCTGATGGCGTATTTGCTCTTTTTTACCGATTGGCTGATTGCGTCTGTTCGGCTTTCGGAGCGCGTGGAAGTGTTTGGTCCCTGGTACGCCTTTTTTGTTGCCCATTTCTTTATGTACATGGTTTTGGCGTTTTATAATTTTTTTAACACACGCAGCCATTCCCATCATACCGGAAGGGCGCAACTGAATTATATTATTTGCGGGACTATTTTTACCGCGCTTTTTGGGGGCACAACCAACATCATTCTGCGAGCGTTTGGCAATTATTCGTTTGGTCATGTCGGGCCGTATTTTACGGTGCTGATGGTTGGGTTGTTTTTGTACGCCATGCGCCGGTATGAGTATTCGTGGGATTTTCTCGCGCGGTTTGATAAAACAAGTGGGTTTGTATAGTTGACAAAATTATGAAGAAGTATTTACTGACGGGAGGCACCGGATTTCTTGGTTCTCGACTGGCGTTAGAACTTATAAAAAACGGAGACGCAGTTATTTTTTTAGGGCGTCCAGCAGATGGTATATCACTACAGACAAGAGTGAGAAATGTTTTACATACACTAGACCATAAAATCAATCTAGACAATTTAGTTACGATTGAAACTGATATTGCGAAAAATCACCTCGGACTTTCTCAAGAATTTATACAAAGTTTACATGGACAAATTGATGGCATTTGGCATTTAGCTGCCAATTTAAGTTTTAAAGAAAGCGACAGGGATATCGTCCACAATACCAACGTAGAAGGAGTAAGAAAAATTTTAGATCTTGCTAAAAAATTACGTTCTCCTCTTTATTATATCAGCACCTCTTATGTGCACGGAAATCGCCCCGGACCAATATTTGAGGATGAATTGATTTACCCTCGCCGTGGTTTTAATAATTACTATGAAAAGAGTAAATATCTATCAGAAGGCCTCATTCGCGAATATGCTGAAAAAAATTCAATTGACTTCATCATTTTTAGACCGAGTATTCTGATTGATACCGGGGAGAATATTGGCATTAAAAAGTTTGGTTATTACGGAGTAGTTGCCGGTTTTTATGATTTTAGAAAGAATCTTGTTAGGATTGCACAAAAAGGGAGTATATTGCTTAACGTATTGGGGATACGAATGAAGGAAAGAAAGCTCTGTGTTCTTATGCCTTTTCCTTACCCACCCTATACGTATTTGAACCTTATACCCGTTGACTGGGCAGTAAGCTGGATGATTAGCATTTCTTCGGATATTCGAGCGAAGGGCAGGACATTTCATATTGTTAATCCTCATCCTTTTCTCATTAAGACCTTGTTAGGACAAGTGCTCATAGCGTTAGATATAAAGATGCCTATTTTAAAAAGTCCAAAATGGATTGTAAATTTGTACTTTGCCGTTCTTATTGTCGCATCCAGATTTATAAAGCCGCTTAAAAGTATGGGCTCAAAACTGTATTACTATAAATACTACATGGTTGAAGAAAATTATTATGATATGAAAAATACCAAAAGCATTTTGGGTAAAAAATCTGTCGAGCAACTCAACATTGATTCAAGGGTTATTCAACGGATGACGGAGAAATTTATACAGACGTTAGAGTAAACACGGCTGGTATTTTAAATTGATTTAAAATCATCATCTCATTATGAAACGCACAGTAGAGTTAAATCCAATTTTGTCTTATAAAGGTACTACTAAGATTTTTCCTAGTTTCGTCACCGGAAAACAAATTACTACCATAGGCGGTGTGCATTATTTCTATTATAGGTTTTTATTGGGGCTTATAAGATTTATTTTTAGATATCGCCTTAAGGCATTTGGTTCAAGCTATAAAAGACACGACACCGTACCAGAGAATAAGGAGGTAGAGAAAATCTATGCGCGAGAAGCCAAAACGTACGAGTATAAACACCATCTGACCACCAATTTTAGGGATACGTGGTGGAGGCGACAAGTGGGATTGGAAGTTATGAGCTATATTCGCGCCCATAACAAAAAAAGCAGCACGGTAAATCTTTTGGATATAGGCACGGGCATAGGTCTTTCTATGGAGGAGATGTTTTGTGTTTTTAAATTATTTGACATTCACGTTAATGCGGTTGGCCTCGATTACAACGAGAAAATGTTGAAAGAGGCAAACAGCGTCATACTTTCAAGAATGAAAGAAAATAGTTTGTTGAAAAAAGACGTACGGGAAATTCGGTTTACGCGAGGAGACGCCAGAAATCTAACCGATGGAAAAGATGGCAGTTTGGAGTACTTTTCTAAAGAATCATTTGATGTCATTACTATCATGTTTGGTATCGGGGGCGTAGATTATCCTTTAGAAGCTATCAAGGAACAACTACTAGTATTAAAGCGTGACGGTATATTGATCGTAACAGATATGCACAGGCCTATTCTTGAATTAAGCGAGAAATGGCCTTGGTTTATAGGCAGTAAATATGGAGCCGCGTTTTCTGCCATGGCGTGGGAGCATGCCACCAAGCCCTTGGCTTTGGCGATGTTGTGGGGCTGGAGAGACCCAAGTTTGGTTTTTTACCTTTCACCGCTACTATCGCACTATGATGAGGACAAAAGAGTTTACTATGGTTTTGAGCAAGTTTCTCTGTCTTTAAATAATGAATTTTGGTGGTTTAACGTGCCGGTAGTTCCTACCGCAAAAATTGTGTTAAAAAAGATTGAAATCTCTAAGGAGGAATTTAAAGACAAACAGGAACAGTTACATAACACTACTTACTTATGGAATTAACTGTTATCAATGTATTGTTAACGGTATCTTTCCTGATCACCGCCGTGTTGTCCACTCTTATGGCGATCAGAAGTACGTTACTGAGCAGTAAATTTTTAGCCGCAGCTTCCTTTGGCGCTGTTGTTTGGATTGTATCAATGATAATTTATTTGAATGTTAACAATTTGTTTGGCCTTATATTTTCAGCAAGAATGTTGTATATTGCGGGGGCAATAATAATAACAAACTTTGTTTATTTTACTTATACCTTTTTACGCGAAACCTTAAAGGACGGAAAACTCAAAGCCATTATAATAGGATTTCCTTTGTTGATATTTTCGCCGCTCATTTTATTTTCTGACACCGTGATTAAGGATGTGAATTTTGTAAACCACGCGTATAGGGCGGTACAATTCGGAGGCCTTTATTTCTTATATGCGGCCTATATGATAATTTGGTCCATTGTCGGCTATTATTATCTTATTAGAAAAGCAATAAACGCAAGGGATAAAACGATTAAAAGACAGCTTACCTATGTAGGATTAGGGACTATCTCTGCAGTTACATTTGGATTAATTTTTGACATCATATTGCCTGGATTCGGTAGATTTGATTTTTATTGGCTTGGTCCGGTATTAGTCACGTTTTTTGTTATATTTGCTTCGTATGCCATAGCTAGACATCATCTATTCAACGTCAAGGTTATAGCAACAGAACTATTCAGCACTCTCTTATTTGTTGTTTTGGTTATTAGGTTTGTCTTGTCTGATTCAACTAACCAGTATTTATTGAATGGCATTATCGCTTTAAGCTTTTTGGTATTTGACATTCTTTTAATTCGCAGTGTATGGAAAGAAGTGGGGACAAGAGAAAAGGTGGAAAAATTGGCTGAACAATTGCGCCTGACGAACGAGAAGCTCAAGCAGGCGGACTTAGCCAAGTCCGAGTTCCTTTCCATTGCCGCGCACCAGCTGCGCACCCCGCTCACCGGCATCAAGGGCTACATTTCCATGTTCCTGGAAGGGGATTATGGCAAGTTCACGCCCGAACAGACAACCGAGCTGGAAGGCATCTTCCGTTCCGCCGACCGGCTGACCCGCTTGATTGACGTATTTTTGAACGTCTCGCGCATTGAAACCGGCCGGTTGGACATCAAAAAAGAGCCGGTGCAGTTTATGGAAATTGTGTCAGCCGTGCGCAAAGATCTGGCCCAGCAGGCGGCCAAAAAAGGACTGGAGATCACGATTCAGCCGCCCAGCGAGCCTTTGCCGCTGATGATGCTTGACCGCGACAAGATTCATGATGTCACCATGAATCTGGTGGACAATGCCATTAAGTACACGCCCAAGGGCTGGGTGAATATCCGCGTCGCCCGCAGTCCGTCTCTTTTGACTTTTTCAGTGCAAGACAGCGGCCTGGGCATATCAGCCAATGACATTGATAAATTATTCCAAAAGTTCACCCGGGCCGAGGCCGTCACCCGCATCCACACCGGCGGCTCGGGCTTGGGATTATTCATTGCCAAAAAGATTGTGGAAGCGCACGGCGGCCGCATCTGGGTGGAGTCCGAAGGAGTTGGCAAAGGCTCGCTTTTTAACTTCACTTTGCCGATAGAGAGCGGCTTGCCCGAAGTTTCTAGCGATGTGAAGAATCCGGCGCTAGAGTCAGCCAAATAATAGTGAAGTATGACTAAAAGCAAAAAAATTATTGTTCAAGGCAGCCAGATTGGCATTATCCTGCATAAAGGGGACAAAGATTTTATTTCTCTAACTGATATGGCAAAGAAGTTTGGGGACGATGTTTTGTTGATAACCAAGTGATTTTTCAGCCTGCCTTGCGTGGTTTTTTTAATTATGATATATTTTTTGTAGTAAGGATACGTTTCCGCCTTGCTGTAGCTCTTTGTAAACATCAAACCAGCGCGAAAGGGGGTGAAATCCATGCTGAAGAACTTCGTACTGAAAAAGCGGTCAAACGTAGCGTCGCGGACGCTCAAGGATGCCGTGGACATGGATGCCGAATAGGCGCCAGTTTACAACCACACGGAGGGGCGGTACTGGCTACCACCCCTCTCATTTTTTAATGGAGGCAGCCATGTACCCTGTATTAAAAAATTGCCGGGTGCGCGGTACGGAAGATGAGTATTATCTTCATCAGTATTTTACCGGCGAAGAGTATGAGCTAGATTCTTTACCGGCAAAAATACTGCACGAGTGCGCCGGAAAGCGCCAGATCCAATGGTTGGCAGAAAACTTCAGGCAAAGTGTGGATGAGGTTAAAACTTTCCTGCAAACACTGGAGGCTGGATCTTTGGTGGAATTTGCCGAAAAGCAAAGGAAGACAGTTTTTGCAGATATTTCTTCTGCGCCATATCTTCGTGAGGTGCACATCGATGCCACGGGCTGGTGCAATTTGTTTGGGAAATGCAAACACTGTTATGGTCGGCAAGTATTCGAGGAGGCTACAAGAGAACAACTGACGACCGAAGAAATGATCGGATTAATTGAAGAACTCGGCCGTTTGAATGTGGCGAACTGCGTCTTATCAGGTGGAGAGGTTTTCATCAGAAAGGATTTACCCCTATTGATTTCCCATCTGGCAGAACAATGTATTCATATTGCCGGAATTTTCACTAATGGGACAATCTATCGGGAAGATGTCGTTGCCGCTCTTCATCAGGAAGGCACACGGACTCGCTTCCTTGTCAGTCTAGATGGCCACAACTCGGACATACATGACTTTATGAGGGGGAGAGGAAATTTTGAAAAAACAGTTGCTTTCATCAGGAAAATTAAAGACGCCGGGTTCCCAGTAACGGTTAATACAGTGGTAATCAGGCAGAATGTCCAGCATCTGATGGAGATGTGCCATTTTCTTGAAGGATTAGGAGTTGCTCTCTGGCGGATTTCTGTTCCGCGCGAGCAAGGGGAAACAATCATAAATAGGGAGATGATTTTACCTGATTGGACTGATGTCTTTGCGATTTATGAGCGTCTGATTAGGTACGCAATCGCTTCTGTAAATGGAATGCGATTTCAAATCAGCTCCATATTCAAGACGGCTCTGCTTGAGGAGTCTGTTTACTACCTATTCCGTCCCGAAAGTTGTTGTTGCGAGTATAAGCGAAACTCAATCACCGTCAAGCCGAACGGAAATGTCACCCCCTGTACCGCTTTTGACAATCTCGTTCTAGGCAACATACGGCGGATGTCCTTGTCTGAAATTTGGTATGGGGATTTGGCGCAGTCATTCAAGCAACTTCCCATTAAGGAGACAATGTGCCAGGGTTGTGAATTACTTCCTTATTGCGGGGGAGGCTGTCGTAAAGTAGCCTGGGAAATGCACGGCAGCTCTTTGGCTAAAGATGAGAGTGCGTGTCCTTTGTATCGATTTACATACGATACTGTTCGGCCAATTCTCAGAGAACACGGGATACGAGCAGAAATACTCGATCTTCCCAGGCCTTATCGATACGACGCAAGTCTTATCAACAAAGTCATATGAACTATGTAATAATGAGAGGAGAAAATGACAATATTCGTTTTCCCTCTCATATTTTTTTATTATGGAACCACATAAAATAACCAAACCAGAATGGTGGCAGAATTTTTTTAACGAGGACTACATTAAAATCTATGTTGATATAACGACGCCAGAACTGACTGACCGGCAAGTTTCTTTTTTAGTAAACAAATTAAAATTGACGGCTAAAAATAAAATTTTAGATTTAGGCTGCGGTTATGGCCGCCATACTTTAGAATTAGCTAAAAGAGGTTATAAAGTTGTTGGTTGGGATTATTCAAAGACGTTTTTAGCGATTGCCCGGCGAGAAGCCAAAAAAGAGGGTCTTATCATTAAATACATAAAAGGGGACATGCGCCGGCTTTCTTTTAAAAACGCATTTGATTTTGTTATTTGCCTGTTCACCACTTTTGGTTTTTTCCGCACTTATGAAGAGCATGAAATTACATTACAGAAAATCAGCCGGGCTTTAAAACCGGGCGGAAAATTTTTACTGGATATAAATAATCCCGGCCGCAGTTTGGAAGCCATTATAAAAAATGGCCGATTAAATAAAAAGAAAGGAATTGTTACCCGTCGGCAAGTGTGTAAATTATCAAATGGACTTAGAGTTGTTATGGCGCAGGAATTTAATTTAGAAACAATGCGTTGGAAACTGACTAGAAAATGGAAGGATGCAAGGAATCATAAGGCCCATACTTGGGATATACAATTATTAACATTGCCTGAAATTAAATTTTTATTAACAAAGAATGGATTTAGGATTGAACGGATCTGGGGTGATTTTGACGGTTCAGATTTTAATTTTAATAGTCGGCGTTTGATTATCCTGGCAAAAAAATAATCACTTCCAAAAGTTCACCCGGGCCGAGGCCGTCACCCGCATCCACACCGGCGGCTCGGGCTTGGGATTATTCATTGCCAAAAAGATTGTGGAAGCGCACGGCGGCCGCATCTGCCTGCCCGCCTCTGGCGGGGGTGGAGTCCGAAGGAGTTGGCAAAGGCTCGCTCTTCACTTACACTTTGCCGATTGTCACTAAAAATACTACTTCTACAAGTCAGACTGATTCCTCGGTACCAAGGTCAAAGGTCTAGGTAAATTATGAAAAAGAAAATAATTAAAAATGAGATTGTAGTATACCAGTTAAGAAATGGAGCAATAGAGTTAAAAAAGGATATTGGCAAGAACACAATTTGGGCCACGCAGGCGCAGATTGTTCAGTTATTTGCGGTTGATCAATCGGTTGCATCCAGGCATATAAAGAATATTTTTAAAGATAAGGAAATAAGCCTAAAAAGCAATATGCAAAAAATGCATATTGCAAATTCGGATAAACCAGTGGTATTTTATTCTTTGGATGTCATTTTGGCGGTTGGCTACCGCGCTAATTCCACCCGCGCCATCATATTCCGCCAATGGGCAACCAAGACCCTGCGCGCGCACATAACCAAGGGCTATACCATCAATCCCAGCCGGATTAAATCGCATTATACGGAATTTATACAGGCGGTAGATGAAATGAAAAATCTTTTGCCGCCTGGCGGGGCCATTGATAGCACCAGTGTTTTGGAATTGGTTTCCGCTTTCGCTGACACTTGGGTATCGCTTGAAGCCTACGACAAAGACAAATTGACCACTGCGGGCGTGACGAAAAAGGCGGTGGCTTTGACCGCGGAACAACTTTATCAGGCTATCGGCAGTTTTAAAAAGGAATTGGCGGCCAAAGGCGAGGCCACGGATTTATTTGCCGCCGAACGGCAGAAAGCCAGTGTGGCTGGAATTGTGGGAAACGTAATGCAGTCGTTTGGAGGCAAGCCGGTATATCCGACCGTGGAGGAAAAAGCGGCGCATCTTTTGTATTTTATAGTAAAGAATCATCCGTTTATAGATGGCAACAAGCGCAGCGGCGCTTATGCCTTTGTTTGGTTTTTAAAAAAAGCCGGAATACTGGATGCTTCAAAAATAACGCCGCTGGCATTAACAGCTTTGACGCTTTTTGTGGCCGAAAGCGATTCGAAAAATAAAGAGCGAATGATTCGGTTGATTTTGCAATTACTAAAAAAGTAAAGAATGCGGCTCGGGCTTGCCTGCCCGCCTCTGGTGGGGGATTATTCATTTCCCTCTCCTTTACAAATTCACCAAAACGCGTTAAGGCGTTCTCTTGGAAGATAGGTTACCCCCTGTTCTACGGGGTTTTTTGTTTATCGGACGGATAATTTTGCTTTTCTACTGTAATTATGCTATACTCTTTTCCAAAGAGTGCTAAAAATAACATCTTTTGCAAATGTATGCAATACAACGAATTACGGGTACAATTAAAGGATTTTTTGGTTTTTAACTTAAGTGATATTCGCAAGATTGAACCGCGGTTTTATCGTCGCCGGCTTAACGAGTGGCAGGCCAAGGGATACATTAAGAAGCTGCGCCGCGGCCATTACATGTTTGGCGATGTCCCTCTAAACGAGGAGGCTTTATATGCCGTTGCCAATCGTCTCTACGGGCCGTCTTATGTTTCGTTCGAAATGGCGCTGGCGCATTACGGCCTTATTCCGGAAGGAGTGCCTTCCGTAACCTCAGCTTCCAGCCGCAAGACGGCGAGCTTTAGAACGCCGATTGCGGATTTCTCTTACCGCCGAATCAAGCCCGGTCTTTTGTTCGGCTACCGGCTGGCCAATCATCGGGGTCAGGGTTATAAGATCGCCGAAATGGAAAAGGCGGTGCTGGATTATTTGTACCTTAATCCGAACGTTGCCGCTCCGGCGGATTTTTACGAATGGCGCTTCAACAGCCAGGAATTTTTAGCCCAAGCGGACATGTCCAAACTCAACGGATACGCGGCGGCGTTCAACAATAAGCGACTGTCGGAACGTTTGAAAAATCTTTTAACTCTGGCGCGCCGCGCGGAATAACATGCTTACCTTGGCGCAAATAATCCAGCAATACCCGGAGTTTCTGCGGCCTTACAAGCGGGCGCTTTTGCGCGAATATTTGCAGTATAAAATTCTGGAAATTATCTTCACTTCCGAATACGCCGCCAAGCTTTCCTTTTTGGGCGGGACGGCTTTGCGCGTTGTCTATGGAAACTCCCGTTTTTCGGAGGATTTGGATTTTGACAATTTCGGTTTGCGCCGCGAAGAGTTTGACGGATTGGCGCAGAAGATTCGCGCCGGTTTAGAGGTGCAAGGTTTAAAGGTTGAAATAAACGCCATAGCCAAAGGCGCTTATCGCTGCCGCGTGCGCCTGCCGGATGTTTTATTCGCGAACGAGCTTTCTCCGCATCGGGAAGAGAGAATTTTAATTCAGATTGACAGCGCCGCGCACGATTTTCCGTATCGGCCGGACAAAAAGATTCTTAATAAATTCGACGTCTTTTCGGAGATTTTCGTCACTCCGCCCGATATTCTCCTCTCGCAGAAAATTTTTGCCGCCCTCAACCGCCGTCGGGCCAAAGGCCGTGATTTTTACGACATCGTGTTTCTGTTTTCGTTTGCCAAACCGAACTACGGCTACCTTCAGGCAAAGATTGCCGTTGGCAACCCAGAAAAGTTGCGGCAACGGCTGGCAAAATCAGCCGCTGAACTTGATTTTAAGGAATTGGGGCGCGATGTCCGGCCGTTTCTTTTTCAGGCCGCTGACGCGCGCAAGGTTGAACTCTGGCCGGAGTTTATTGCGCAGGCGCCGCTGGCCTAGCTTTTCATCTTTGCCTTGCCGGTTTATTAATGTTTTTTAATACCCCGCCCGCTTGCGGCGGGGTTCTTCATTGCCGCCTTATGCAGTCTTTTGCCAAGAAAGCCGCAAAAGTTTGACATTCTTGGCTGGGTAGTGCTATTCTTACTGTAAGAAAGTAATACTTAAATTCTATGCCTACCATGCCTTTCACCAAAATTACCACCAAGCACCAAGTTACCATACCTAGGAACGTATTTGATGAATTAAAACTGAATATCGGCGATCAAGTGGGAGTGGTTGCCGTCAAAGGCAGTGTTGTTATGACCCCGCACCGCCTGGTTCCCAAATATCCGGTTGCCAGGCTTTCCGAAAAAGAGCAGAAAACACTCGTCATTGCCAAACAAAAAATCAAAGCCATTCAGGATGACATGATTAATTCCACCGGCCTTACCCGCGAGGAAGCGGCTGTTGCGGCCAAGGTTGGGCTTATTGGCGCGGACCAGCAATGGTGGTGGCTGGAAGAGTGGCAGGAAGGCGAGCGCGAGGCCGAGCTCGACATTAAGGCCGGGCGGGTTTCGGGTCCGTTTGAGACTGCTGAAGAACTCCTTGCTCACCTCCATAAACAGCCTGTATGAAGATCCAGACCACTGCTCGCTTTGACCGGGAGTATGCGCGGCTGCCGCAACAAATACAAGAGCGAACCGATAAACAAATTGAAAGGAATCCCTAATTTTTTGGGCTTCCTCCCTCCTTTACAAATTCGCCAAAACGCGTTAAGGTGTGCTCTTGGACGTTAGTTTCCAAATATGCGATTTTCAGGACAATTCAGCGGCCTGTTCGGCCTTAACGCGTTTGCTCTGCTTGCGGCCGTCATTTTCAAGCCCCTTTTAAAACCCCTGTTTTATGGGGTTTTTTGTTTATCATTAAGCCCGGATGTGGTAAAATAACAAACGGGAATGACACAATGGGCTTCTGAATTTATTTGTAAATTTGTATTGTATTTGTAATTCGCGGGAGTAATCATATGTTTATCAAAAAATCAATTTTATCGCAATTGTTCGTATCCGCGCTCATCTATATTATGATTGCGTGGATGGCGGTTATATTCGTGCTCTTGACTATTGCGCAAGCCGGAGATATTGGCGAAGCGTTCATGTGGGTAATAGTAATAGGTATTGGCGGTTGTTGGGTTGATGAGTGCGTTCTTTTGGTTCCCTTTGCTCCGTTTTTAGCGGTGTTTATTATTGTTTTTTTTGTGGTGTGGTATTCGCGGCTGACTGAATACTTTGTTGAGGATGCAAAAAAGTTCTTCAAAAGATATGCCATCGCTTTTTTAATTATTGGCATTCCGATTTGGTTTATTTTGATAGTTGGCACTGTCGGGAGTATAATATCAGGCAGAAGCTACAGTAAAGAAGTGAGATATTACTGGAATAAGTATGGGACCGAGGAGAAAGTGACAGCTTCATT
>MHKO01000002.1:4409-15002 GCA_001818435.1 Candidatus Komeilibacteria bacterium RIFCSPLOWO2_02_FULL_48_11 | reverse complement strand
TTAAAGCCATCTCAGCCACTCAGCCCCAGTGCACTTTAGTTTTGGATTTGTCGCGCCAAGAAGAGGAGATATTAAGCAAGATGCATCACAAAACCAGATACAACATCAATTTGGCGCGGAAAAAAGGCGTTGTTGTTGGTCCCGGCTCGGTTGATGATTTTATAACATTAAACCGCGCCACCACCAAACGCGACAAGTTCGCCTCGCATCCTGATTGGTACTACAAAAAGATGTCGGAAGTTTTGGCTAACGGCGATTGCCGGCTCAAAATCTGGCAGGCGTCTTTTGAAGAAAAAATAATCGCCAGCGCCCTAGTCATGTATTTTGGCGATACCGCCACCTACGCGCACGGAGCTTCCGGAAATGAATTCCGCAACGTTAAAGCCGCGCATTTGCTGCATTGGGAAATCATAAAAGACGCGCAACGGCAGGGGTTTCGTTATTATGATTGGCGGGGAGTTAATCCGCTTGATGAACGTCATCTGGCTTACAAAAAGTCGTGGCCAGGAGTTACGCGGTTCAAGACTGGTTTTGGAGGAGAGGTTATATGCTACCCCGATTCTTTTGACTTGATTTATCGTTCTAATTGGTATAGGTTGTATAGACTATTGCGAAGCATCCGCGGGGTGTTTTGAGGTGTGGTTTTGTAAAAAATTGTTATATTGTTAAATTGTTTTTAAGCAGGAGATGTGTAGCCGAGGTAACAATTTAGCAATATAACAATTTAACACTTATGATTTCTAAAGTCGTCATTCCGGCTGCCGGCAAAGGCACGCGCATGCTGGATTTAGCCAAAGACCGCCCTAAACATTTAATTAGCGTGCTGGATAAGCCGTTTATTTATTATGTTTTAAAAAATTTGCAGAATGCCGGTTTTACGGAAATGGTTTTGGTGATTGGCCATCATGCCGAAAAAATGCGCGAGTTTTCCGCTGGCATTGGCAGAGAATTTCCATTGACGCTTATTGACCAGTTTGAAGTCATGGGCACGGCCAAGTACGGCACCGCCATTCCGGTTCTGGCCACCCAGAGGGTGGTTGGAAACGAACAGTTTGTGTGTATTTACGGCGATAATCTTTATAGTCCGCGCGATTTAGCCGCCATTCGCGAGTTGGATGATGATTTTAACTATGTCAGCTTACTCCATGTGCCGAATCCAGAAAAATACGGGGTGCCAATAATGGAAGGCGACAAGGTTGTTGATTTTGTGGAAAAACCCAAAGAGTTTATTTCCAATTGGGTGTCCATTGGCTGTTACAAATTCACGCCCGAGATATTTGCCGAAACCATGAAGGTTGGCAAATCTCCCCGCGGCGAATATGAATTAACCGATGCCATTGCCGCTTTGGCCAAACAGGGAAAGGTGAAAGCGCGCAAGATGCTGGATTATTGGCTGGATTTCGGCAATCCGGATGATATTAAAAAAGTGGGAGATTTTCTAAAGACAAACGAGCCCTCGTCGTTCAGTGGATAGGACACGAGATTCCGGATCTCGGAACAGAGGTTCGACTCCTCTCGAGGGCACCAGAATGGAACTAATTGGTTGAGAACTAACGGCGCGGGCATTCCGCCCGCACCCTCTTTTCCGCGCCGTCCTCGCCTCAAAAATTATTCGGTTGCTTGCGCTTCAAATGTTATTATGTTTATACTATCCTTAGATTATGATAAACAACTCTCTAAAAAGTGAAAATATTAAAATTCCGGGGACTAACCACTATTTTGGCAATGCCGACCTTTCACTCTTTTCACAAGCGGGTGCTTTTGGAATGTGGAAAGCATGGTATCGCGCAGGGCTAGAAGAAGTTACTGCGACTTATGATTTGCTCATCAGAGATATGCCGGACAATAGAAATTTTTTGGTATTTACTGGTTTGGAAGAAGTATTGACAGATTTGCTAAATTGGAAATTCACTGATGACGACATTGAAAGATTAATTCAAGCAAAACTAATTGATGAGGAAATGGCGCAAAAACTAAAAATTTTTAAATTTGAAGGCGATGTTTTGGCGATGAAAGAAGGGAGCGTCTTTTTCCCCGGCGAGCCAGTTATGAGACTCACTGGCCCGTTGTGGCAACTTGAATTGCTTTATCTTTATATTGTTAACGCCATTTCCTCAAACACAATATTTTCATCAAAATGTGTGCGCAGTATTCTTGTCGCACAAGGAAAAATCGTAGTATTGCCCACGACGAGAGCGCAAGGGTTTGAATCAGGGTTTAAATGTATGCGCTCGCTGTATATTGTTGGTGGAAGCCCATCATCTTCGCAGTTAGCATTTTGGAGAAAGTATGGTTTGACTTTACCGAAAAAGATTCTTAATGCGTTGACGCACGCTTTTATCAAATCATTTGATTCAGAGTTAGAAGCGATGAGATCGTTTACGCACACATTTTCTGATGACGAAGCTGTGATATTAGTGGACACATACAATTTTAAAAATGGTGTAAATAATTTTATAACTGTGGCAAAAGAGCTAAAAGAAAAAGGCGGAAAAATCGCAATGATGTATATAGATAGCGGCAATCTTGTCCAGCGTTCGAAGTATGCCAGAAAAGAACTGGATAAAAACGGTCTTCATGATATTAAGATACTTCTTTCCGGAAATATTGAGGAAAAGATGATAGAAAAAATGTTGAAATCTGGCGCAATGTGTGATGGCTTTTTGGTAGTTACAGAATTAATTTCTTCGCCGGACGCGCCAAAACTTGAAGTTGTTTACAAACTCGCTGAAATTCAAAAGGGGCAAGATATCCGCCCTGTTATGAAATTGTCAAAAGGTAAAAAGAGCTACCCAGCCAAGAAACAAGTTTTTAGACTTCGTGATGAACAAGGAATTATGGTTGAGGATGTTATTGGTTTAGAAAATGAAAAAATAAATGGTCAATTATTGCTGGAAGAATTTGTTAGTAACGGAAAGCTGATTAACTATTTGCCTCCATTAGAAGAAATACGAAGTTATTGCAAAAAAGAAATAGATGGGCTTCCTTCCTATTTGAAGATTTTGCGTAAATCTAAAAATTATCCGGTTAACTATAGTGAGGCATTATCCAAATTGTCTGCCGAAACAGAAAAGAAAATGCACTAATTTTATGAGTGAGCAATTTTTTAAAAACATAGAAAAAGAATCCTTTCAGGAAAAGTTGTCAGCAAAATTCAAGAGAATTACAGTTCTCGGTACTTTTCAAGAACCGGTTGAGCAGCAAAAACAAACAGCTGTCCAGCTTGGCAGAGTTTTTGCTGAAGAAGGCGTAACCGTACTTGCGGGCGGACAAACTGGATACCCCGGTGCGGTTAGAGAAGGCGTGCTGGCGGGCAAGGGAAAAATACTTATTGCTAATCCTGCCGAAAGACAAAAGCAAGGAAAAACAGTTGAAAATGTGCCTGGGCAATTGAGAGGTGTTGGTATACAGGACTGGGAACATTTTAAAGATTTTTTATTTCATGAATCCGTTGACGCATATGTCTTTCTTCCGCCATCTAAAACATTAGGAACATTTACTGAAGCAATGGAGGCGATAGACCGAATGACATATTGGGGCACAATCGAACAGCCAAAAATTTCACCAGCAGTATTTGTGGGCAGAGAGTGGGAGGATAAAACAATAACAATCGGTGGCAATGAAGAAAAGGTAAGTTTAAGGCAATTATTAGAAAGTATGATAAGCAGGGAGAAAGAAGCGTTTGATGAAAAAGGAATAAAATTAGACAAAGCAAGTTTTATAAAATTTGTTGAGACGCCAGATGAAGCAATATCTTTTTTGCGTTCATGGTCTCCTAATGTTGAAGCGCAAGCAACCGAATAATTTTTGAGGCGAGGACGGCGCGGGAAGGAGGGTGTGTGTGGGGGAATGCCCGCACCGTCCGAGTGACTTGGAAGCCCCGCCCGAATCCTTGAGGGCGGGGCGTTCTCCGAGCGTAGGATTTAATTCAAAGTCCCCACGCGCTTCGCGCGTGCGACATCATTTGTTTTGAAAATAGGTGCGAGCTTGGTACAATAAAGACACCAAAATCATTTATGGAAGATTTTTTAAAATATAAAATCAAGGATTATCAAAACTGGACCCAAAGAATTTGAGGGAGTCATCTTCACAGACGAGCTGTATGGTCATCATTACAAAACCAACCCCGATTTTTCTGTTTCAACTGATTATTCCGTCCGTATTTAAGGTATATGAATGATTTACAGATAAAGCTTGCTTATGAAAAGAAAAGGCCCCATAAGGACGAAACCTTATAGGGCGACTTTTCCGTTGGTGATAATAACAGTATATTAGCAGATTCATTAAATTTGTCAAGTAGTAAGTAGCATGTTAAAGAGAATGATTAAAGTATTGTTGCCAAAATCAGTTTTATTGCTATACCACAAAACATTAGCCGTTTTGGCTAATGTCTATTACCGTTTTCCTTCGCGCAAATTGATAGTCATCGGCGTGACTGGCACCAAAGGTAAATCCAGCGCTGTTTTGATGATTACCCGCATTCTTGAAGAGGCGGGTTATAAAGTCGGTTCCAGTAATACGATTTTTTTTAAGACAGGGGAGAAAGAGTGGTCAAATGATACCAAACAGGGCATGCCTGGTCGCTTTAAATTACAAAGATTATTGTCACAGATGGTGGGCAGTGGCTGCACGCACGCTGTAATTGAAGTTACCAGCGAAGGCATTTTACAGAATCGGCACTGGGGCATTGCTTTTGACGCGGCGGTGTTCACTAATTTGTCGCCCGAGCATATTGAGTCGCACGGTTCGTTCGCTGCCTACCGCGAGGCCAAAGCGGTTATATTCAAGAATTTAGCGAAAAGTTATCAAAAGAATGAGTATTCTATAGTGTCATTGCGAGCCCCTCGGGGGTACTCGGGGCAGGCTCCGCGAAGCAATCCCGAAATTAATTCTGGGATTGCCGCCCAAAGGGTGGCCAGCCTCTGGCTGGCTTCTGTCGCGAGTACGCTCCCTCGTAATGACAATGGAAGGAGCACTATTAAAAAAGTGATTGTGGCCAACCGACTTGACAGCGAGGCGCCGTATTTCTTAAAATTCCCGGCTCAAGAGAAATGGGGGGTCTGGGGAAACTGCGGTCAGGCCGAGGAAATTGCCGGCGAGAAAAAACTTTGCGCCAGCGACATTCGGGAAGGAGCCAAAGGCGTGAGCTTTACTGTTGAAGGCCGCTTTATTCAAATGTCCTTGCCCGGCGTTTTTATGGCTCATAACGCCATGCTGGCCATGGCCGTTGCCTTGGCTTTGGGCGCGTCCTTGACTTCCTGCAAAGAAGCGCTGGAAAAAATAAGTTTCATTCCCGGGCGGCTTCAGGCAATTGACGCTGGCCAGAATTTTAAAGTCATGGTTGATTACGCCCACGAGCCGCGGTCATTTGAGTCGGTTTTGGAAGTTGGCCGCCGGCAAGCTCTGGGCCATAAACTGATAGTTGTTTTTGGAGTTACCGGCGGCGGGCGGGATAAAGCCAAGCGGCCGATAATGGGCGAATTGGCGGCCCAAGGCGCGGATTACGTTATTTTAACCACTGACGACCCGTATAATGACGACCCGGAAAAACTGATCAACGACATTGTCCCGGGCATAAATAAAACAGGAAAGAGCGAGGGAGAAAATTGGTGGCGCGTTGTTGACCGGCGCCAGGCCATGCAAAAGGCGTTTCAACTTGCCAGCGCCGGCGATGTTGTTCTCCTGCTTGGCAAAGGTTCGGAGCAAGTGATGGCCGTGGCTGGCAAGTTAGTTCCGTGGAATGATGAGGAAGTGGCGAGGGAGATTTTGAGAAAGATACAAGAAACAAGAAACAATAACCAAACAAGATACAATATTCAATAATCAAACTTTAAATTTTGAGTATTGGTTATTGTATCTTGTTTGTATCTTGCATCTTGTGTCTTGTATCTTAAATTTATGTCTTTCTTCAACACCAATAAACAAAAAAAGACCATCTATGCTTTGATTTTTATTGTGGTGATTTTAGTATTAGTCTATTTCGGCCATTACTTCAAAGCCATCTTCGCTTCAGCCGATTCAATCCGCGAATGGGTGCTCCAGTTCGGAGTTTGGGCACCGGCGGCCGCCTTGGCGCTGGAAGCCGGGCAGGTGATAATCGCGCCTTTGAATAATTTTTTTACCAATTTCGCGGCTGGCTATATTTTCGGCCCCTGGCTGGGAACTCTCTATAGCTACGTTGGTTGGATTGTCGGAGCAATCGCGGTGTTTTGGTTCTGCCGGATTTTTGGCCGCGGCTTTGTCAGTCTGTTTATCAAAGAAGATAAACTGCATCGGTTTGACGCGGTTATGGCGCGGGGCCAGTACGTGATTTTTATGTTACTGCTTTTGCCCGGGCCGCCGGATGATTTTATTGTTTATCTTATCGGCCTGACTAAAGGCATGAGTTTCCGCGCTTTTCTCTGGATGATTCTGGCCAGCAAATTGCCGGGCAAACTGGCCACCGCTTTTTTAGGAGCTGGAGTGGCTGAGCACAGCACCATCGCCTTTATTATTTACGCGGTGTTTATTATAGCTTCTGGCTTGGTTTATTGGCTAAAACCAGGGCTCTGGCAGCTTTGGCACAAGAAAAATCGCTAGGCTGGGTTTTAAAACTCAGCTTAACTTATCCACAGTTTGACAAGAAGCAGTCTTTGCCTCTAAAATAAAGCTTCTTATCTTTTACTTTTGCCGCTTTTTAGGTATTGACAACTGGCGGCAAAGTAGATACAATTCCATTTATCATGCATCTTGGCTCCTCATCTTTGGCCAGAAAAATAAGGCGAACTAGCTAGTTCGGAGCCCAACTTTTGAGTTAGAGGCATTTTTTTATTTTCCCATGCGCACTCCAAAGAAAGCGACCATCAAAACCGCGGCTCGTTTTTCACCCAAGACGGATCGCAAGTTTTTTACTAAAATACACGAAACCGTCCCGCTTCAGGACTTGATAGAATCCCAGCGCGCTTCGTACCAATGGTTTTTAAAAGAAGGCTTGCGGGAGCTGTTTGACGAAGTTTCGCCCATCCGCGATTTTATCGGGCGCGATTTGGAATTGTTTTTTTCGGAGTATTATCTGGATGAGCCGAAGTTTGAAGAAAAAACCGCCCGCGCCAAAAACGTCACTTACGAGGCGCCCATCCGCGTGCAGGTGAAGCTAATCAACAAGCGGACCGGCGAAATTAAAGAGCAGGAAGTTTATCTGGGCGATTTTCCGGTGATGACGCCGCGCGGCACTTTTATCGTCAACGGCATTGAGCGCGTGATTGTTTCCCAGCTCATCCGCTCGGCCGGCGTTTTTTTTACTTCCAGCGCCATCCGCGGCAAGCGCTATTACGGCGCCAAAGTCATTCCCAACCGCGGGGCCTGGCTGGAGCTGGAAACCGATGCCAATGGCGTTATTTGGGTGAAAATCGACCGCAAGCGCAAAGTGGTTATTACTTCGCTGTTGCGGGCTTTTGGCTATGGCACGGATGAAGACATTTTAAAACTTTTCCCCAACCTGCCCGCGGACGATAAAGCCACTCTCGCTGAAACGTTAAAAAAAGACGCGGCCAAAAGCGAGGATGAGGGCCTAAAAGAAGTTTATAAAAGAATCCGGCCGGGTGATTTGGCCACGGCCTCCAATGCCCGCTCCCTGATCCACGCCATGTTTTTTAATTTTGACCGTTATGATTTCGGCAAAGTCGGGCGCTACAAAATCAACCAGCGCTTTGGCTTGGATTTAGCCATTACCAAAGAAACGCGCGTCTTGCGGAGCGAGGATTTGGCCTTAATCGTGAGCGAAATCCTGAGGTTGAACCGCACCCAGGGAGCCGCGGATGACATTGACCATTTGGGCAACCGCCGCGTGCGCACGGTCGGGGAGCTGGTGCAGAACAAGTTGCGGGTCGGCTTGGCGCGCATGGAGCGCATCATTAAAGATCGCATGTCCACTTTGGACATTTCCACCATCACGCCCAACCAATTGATTAACGCCCGGCCGGTGATTGGCGCCATCAAGGAATTTTTTATGTCTTCCCAGCTCTCGCAGTTCATGGACCAGACCAACCCTTTGGCTGAACTGGAGCACAAGCGCCGCCTGTCGGCCATGGGTCCGGGCGGTCTTTCCCGCGAGCGCGCCGGATTTGACGTGCGCGACGTGCACCGCACCCACTATGGCCGCATCTGCCCCATTGCCACCCCAGAAGGGCCGAACATCGGCTTAGTCGGTCATCTGGCCTGCTATGCCCGCATCAATGAATTTGGATTTTTGGAAACCCCTTATTTAAAAGTGCTGATAGATGAGGCTCAAGATAAGCCGCGCGTAACCAGTGAAGTGGTTTATCTCACGGCTTTTGAGGAAGAGCGCAGCGTGACCACGGCCGCCACCACTCCGCTGGACGATGACGGCTATTTTGTCGCGGCCAAGGCCGAGGCCCGCGTCTATGGCGAGCCGCGGTTCGTGCCGGTGCGCGAGGTGCAGTACATGGACGTTTCACCCAAGCAGATTGTGAGCGTGGCCACGTCTTTAATTCCATTTTTGGAGCATGATGACGCGGTCCGCGCTTTAATGGGCACCAATATGCAGCGCCAGTCCATTTCCTGCATCCGGCCCGAGGCCCCGATTGTGGGCACCGGGGTGGAATACCGCGCAGCCATGGATTCGGGCCAAGTGGTGCTTTCCGAGGACGATGGCGAAGTGAGCGGAGTGCAGGCCAATAAAATCACCATTCAAAGCAAAGAAGGGATAAAAGAATATGAGCTGGGAAATTTTGTGCGCTCCAACGCCTCCACTTCCATGAACCAAAAACCGATTGTCAACCATGGCGACAAAGTTAAAGCCGGGGAAGTCATTGCCGATGGCGCGGCCACGGATCGCGGGGAGCTGGCTTTGGGCCAGAACGTTTTGGTGGGATTCCTTTCCTGGGAAGGCGGCAATTACGAAGACGCTATTTTGCTTTCCGAGCGCCTGGTGCAGGACGACCGCTACACTTCCATTCACATTGACGATTACGCCATTGACGTCCGCGACACCAAGCTGGGGCCGGAAGTGGTAACCCGCGACATTCCCAATGTCGGGGAAGAGAAATTCAAAGATTTGGACATTGAAGGCATTGTCCGCATTGGAGCCGAGGTTTCTTCGGGCGACATTTTGGTGGGCAAAATCACGCCCAAAGGCGAGACCGAGCTTTCAGCCGAGGAAAAACTGCTGCGCGCCATTTTCGGCGAAAAAGCCAAAGACGTGCGCGACAGTTCGCTCTATCTTGAACACGGCGAGCACGGCAAAGTGGTGGATATTAAAATTTTTTCCCGCGAAAACGGCGACAAATTGCCCTCCGGAGTTTTAAAAACCATTCAGGTCTCGGTGGCCAGCTTGCGCAAAGTGCAGGTTGGGGACAAGATGGCCGGGCGCCACGGCAACAAGGGCGTTATTTCCAAAATAGTGCCAATTGAGGACATGCCGTTTGACGAGCATGGCCGGCCCCTGGACATTATTTTAAATCCCCTGGGCGTGGCCTCGCGCATGAACTTGGGCCAGATTTTAGAAACCCATTTGGGCTTGGCGGCCCAATCTTTGGGTTACAAAGTCGCCAGCCCGGTTCTGGACGGGGTGCCGGAAGCCACCATCCGGTCCGAGCTCAAGCGCGCCGGCTATCCGGAGCACGGCAAAATCCGCTTGTTTGACGGCAAAACCGGCAAGCTCTTTGATCAGCCGGTTACCGTGGGCTACATTTACATGATGAAGCTTAATCACTTGGTTGAAGATAAAATCCACCAGCGCTCCATTGGGCCTTATTCCCTTGTTACCCAGCAGCCCTTGGGCGGCAAAGCCCAGTTCGGTGGCCAGCGCTTTGGCGAAATGGAAGTCTGGGCCTTGGAAGCCTATGGCGCGGCCCATACTTTGCAGGAAATTTTAACCATCAAATCCGACGACGTGCCCGGCCGCTCCAAAGCTTACGAGGCCATCATCAAAGGCGAAACTATTGAAAAGCGCAATGTGCCGGAATCGTTCAACGTCTTGGTGCGCGAGCTTAAGGGTTTGGGGCTGGATGTTGAATTGTTGAAATCCGGTCGAGTCATCAAAGAAGCCGACAGCGAGGAAAGGAAATAAACATGCCCATCCCATTAACAACAACCAGAACTTTCAACCCGCGCGAGCAGATGTCGCGAGCTTCGGATTTTGATTCCATCCGTTTGCGCCTGGCTTCGCCGGAAAACATTCATGCTTGGTCGCACGGCGAAGTCACCAAGCCCGAAACCATTAATTACCGCACCCAGAAGCCGGAAAAAGACGGTTTGTTTGACGAGCGCATTTTCGGACCCACCAAAGACTGGGAATGTTATTGCGGCAAATACAAGCGCATCCGCTACAAAGGCATTGTTTGCGACAAGTGCGGCGTGGAAGTTACCCGCGCCCTGGTGCGGCGCGAGCGCATGGGCCACATTGACTTGGCGGCCCCGGTTTCCCACATTTGGTTTTTGCGCGGCGTGCCCTCAAAGATGGGCTTGGTTTTGGATTTGTCGGTTCAGGATTTGGAAAAAGTGGTCTATTTCGCCAATTTCATAATCACGGCCGTGGACCAGGCCAAAGTCAACGATTTACTAGAGCAGGTTAAGCAGGAATTAAAGAGCAAA
>MHKO01000002.1:1505-4389 GCA_001818435.1 Candidatus Komeilibacteria bacterium RIFCSPLOWO2_02_FULL_48_11 | reverse complement strand
CAACAAAGAGCTGGCCGAGAGCGGCCTGGGCGGCGAAGAATTGTCGCGGCGTTTCGCGGCCGAGAAAGAGCGGCTGGCGGCTTTGCGCGACGAGAAAAAGAGCCATTTGGAAAAAGCTTTTGACTTGGCCAAGAAAGAATTGGCCAGCCTGATGCCTTTGCGGATTATTTCCGAAAGCGCTTATCACGATTTGGCGCTCAAATATGGCCACGCTTTTTCGGCCGGCATCGGGGCCGAGGCCATCCGCGCGCTGTTGCAGGTTATTAATTTGGAAAGCGCGGCCAAAAAACTCTCCGAGGAAATGATCCGGTCCAAAGGCGGCAAGCGCAAAAAGATTATGCGCCGCCTGAAGCTGCTGCAGGCTTTGGAAAAAACCGGCATCCGTCCGGAATCCATGGTTTTAACCGCGGTGCCGGTAATTCCGCCGGATTTGCGGCCCATGGTGCAGTTGGACGGCGGCCGCTTTGCCACTTCGGATTTGAATGATTTATACCGCCGCGTCATCAACCGCAACAATCGCTTAAAGAGATTAAAAGAGCTGAACGCCCCGGAAGTCATTGTCCGCAACGAAAAACGCATGCTGCAGGAAGCGGTGGACGCTTTGATTGACAATGGCGCGCGCCACGGCAAAACCGTCACCGCCTCCACGGGCCAGCGCCGGGTGTTGAAATCCATTGCCGATATGCTGAAAGGCAAGCAAGGCCGTTTCCGCCAGAATCTTTTGGGCAAGCGCATTGATTATTCCGGCCGCAGCGTGATTGTGGTCGGCCCCAAACTCAAATTGCACCAGTGCGGCCTGCCCAAAACCATGGCCCTGGAGCTTTTCAAGCCCTTTGTCATCAGCCAGTTGATTGCCAGGGAATTGGTTCATAACGTGCGCAGCGCCAACCGCTACATTGAAGCCGGACATCCGGAAGTCTGGGACATTCTGGAAGAGGTCACCAAGAACACGCACGTGCTTTTAAATCGCGCCCCCACCCTGCACCGGCTGGGCATTCAGGCTTTTCAGCCGATCCTGATTGAAGGCAAAGCCATTCAAGTTCATCCTTTGGTTTGCACCGCTTTTAACGCTGATTTTGACGGCGACCAGATGGCGGTGCACGTGCCATTAACCGTTGAGGCCAGAGAAGAGGCGGCCAGTTTAATGCTCTCGTCCAAAAATCTATTAAAGCCAGCCACCGGGGAGCCGGTCTCCACCCCAGGCAAAGACATTATTTTAGGCTGTTATTACCTAACCCAATGGGACGAGTCATCCGAGCCTTATGGCGTTGTTTTTTCCAGCTCCGAAGAAGCGGAGCTGGCTTATGACAACAACTTGGTCAAGCTGAATCAAAAAATAAAGGCCCGCGTGAACAACGAAATCATTATTACTTCAGTGGGCCGGTTGCGTTTTAACAAAATTCTGCCCGCCGGCATTGATTTTGTGAACGAGGTGACTACCAAGAAAGTTTTGAACCGCATTGTCAGCGAATGTTTTCACCGGTTTGGCGTTGAGGTTACCGCTAAGATGCTGGATGACATGATGAGCCTGGCTTTTGACTATGCCACCCGTTCCGGCATGAGCTGGGGCATGGATGATTTGCCGCTCCTCCCTGAAAAGCGCGAGCTTCTCGCTGCCTCCCAGAGAGAGGTTGACCAGATAGAAGAGCAGTATCAGGAAGGCTTATTAACCGAGGATGAGCGCCACGCCCGCGTGATTGAAGTTTGGGCCGCGGCCAAAGATAAAATTACCGATATTTCCAAAAAGACTTTGGGTAAAAACATCTTCAGCCCGGTTTATAGCATGATTGAATCCGGGGCCCGCGGTTCTTGGGGCCAAACCACTCAAATGATGGGCATGAAAGGCTTGGTGACTTCGCCTTCCGGGGCCACCATCGAGCTGCCGATTAAAGCCAATTTTAAGGAAGGCTTTGATGTTTTGGAATATTTTATTTCCACGCACGGCGCCCGCAAAGGCTTAACCGACACGGCCTTGCGCACCGCCAACGCCGGCTACCTGACCCGGCGCTTGATTGACGTTTCCCAAGACATCATCATCAGCGAAGAAAACTGCGGCGACCGCGAAGGCTGGCTCCTGGCTGACGGCGACTATAACGCCATGGGCGAAAAGCTGGCTGACCGCGTTTGGGGCCGGGCCGTAGCCGAGGACGTTAAAGACGCTAATGGCAAAGTCATTGTTAAAAAAGGCGACATGGTCAGCCGCGAACTGGCTGAAGCCATAAAAAAAGCGGGCATTAACTCGATCCGCATCCGTTCGGTTTTAAGCTGCCGTTCCCGGCGCGGGGTCTGCAAGCTTTGCTATGGTTATGATTTAGGCCACAACCGTCCGGTGGAGCTGGGCACGGCCGTGGGCATTATCGCGGCTCAGTCCATTGGCGAGCCCGGCACCCAGCTGACTATGCGCACTTTCCACACCGGCGGCGTGGCCTCGGCCGAAGACATTACCCAGGGTTTGCCGCGGGTGGAAGAAATTTTTGAAGGCCGGCGCATTCACAAAGGCGCGGTTATTTCCGAGGTGCGCGGCCAAGTGGCCGCCATCCGCAAAGAGCGCGACCTAAAAACCATCGTCATAAAGGTTGACGAAGGCCAGGAAGAAAAATACGCTCTGGATGATTATGACGAGAAAAGCATTAAAGTCAAAGACGGCAACCGCGTGCGCAAGGACGACGTGCTGATTTCCGAAGGGGATGACGTTATTAACGCCGCTCTTGACGGGGTGGTAAAAATCACCAAGAAGTTTTTAAAGGTTACGTCTTCAGCCGGCGACACCGTGGAATACCAGGCGCCAAGCTCGTTCGCGGTTTCGGTTAAAGAGGGAGACTTGGTCAACCAAGGCGATGTTTTAACCGAAGGCAACGTGGATTTGCACGACCTTTACGCCTTG
>MHKO01000002.1:0-1486 GCA_001818435.1 Candidatus Komeilibacteria bacterium RIFCSPLOWO2_02_FULL_48_11 | reverse complement strand
AGCGCTATGTTATCCGCGAAATTCAGAGCATTTATTCCAGCCAAGGCCAGAAACTCAATGACAAGCATTTGGAAATCATTGCCCGCCAGATGTTCTCGCGCGTCTACGTGAAAGAAGTCGGCTCTAGCGATTTTCTGCCCGGCGAAGTGGTGGACCGCACCCGGTTTGACGCTGTTAACGCGGAACTTAAAAAGCAGAAAAAAGAAGAAGCCGCGGGCGACATTCTGCTTTTGGGCGTCACCAAAGCCTCGCTTTCCACTGAAAGCTTCCTGTCCGCCGCTTCGTTCCAGGAAACGGCCCGGGTTTTAATTGATGCGGCCATTTCCGGCAAGGTTGATAATCTCATCGGCTTGAAAGAAAACGTCATCATCGGCCGCCTGATTCCGGCTGGCACTGGGTTTAAAGGCAAGAGGAAAGAATAAATTCACAGTTTAAAAACCCCGCTTTTGAGAAAGGCGGGGTTTTTGGTTTAAGTTTTGATTGATTTTTTGAGGCGTGAGGGATATAATTGAAACAGAAATAATAAGGCAGAATATGCCCAAAAAAATTAAAAGACATACAGCCAAACCAAAAGCAGTTAAATCAAAAGGCGACGCGCGCAATACTGTTTTTCGATTCAAGATAACGCTTGATGATAGTTCTCCTAAAGTATGGCGCCGCATTCTGGTTCCGGCTAATTATACTTTTTTTGATTTTCATGTTGCCATTCAAAACGCCATGGGCTGGTGCGATGGCCATCTGCATGCGTTTCATATCGCCCAAAAAGGAACAGCCAAGCCGCTTGAAATTCGGTTTTCTGACCCTGAAAACGACGACCAGTTCGGCGGCGAATTTTTGGATGAGCGCCTTGAGCGGATTGCGGATTATTTCGGCAAGCTCGTGAAGCAGTGCAAGTATTGCTATGATTTCGGTGATAACTGGGACCATACGATTTTGTTTGAGCGGGAGATGCCGGCAGAGCCCGGAGCGGACTATCCGCAATGCACTGCCGGGGCCAACGCTTGCCCGCCCGAAGATTGCGGCGGCGTATGGGGGTATCGGGATTTGCAGAAAATTCTTGCCAATCCGCGGCATAAAGAGCATCAGGAGATGGCAGAGTGGATGTGTCTTGATGACGCTAAAGATTTTGACCCGGCTGAATTTGACGCGGAGGAAGCGGAATTTGAGGACCCGCGCCATCGGCTCAAGGAGTATGAGCAAGGGTTTGGCGTAAAGCCGGTTCGCGAGCATTGATTTGAAATATAGGGCGGATTTGGGCGCCAAACAGATTAGAAAAAAGATACAAAAAGAAAAGGGCTCCTTAGGTAGTTAACCGTTCGGATCCCTTTTCGTCGTGATAAATATAGGTTAGCACCATAATTGGCACTTGTCAAGGTGCGGATTGTTGTGGAAAAATTCAATATGCCCGCCCATTAGTGTCTCGTTAAAATTCCCATAATTGAGCCTGTTTTTGAATAGGCGTCTCCAAAATTAGCGTCTGATGTTT
>MHKO01000001.1 GCA_001818435.1 Candidatus Komeilibacteria bacterium RIFCSPLOWO2_02_FULL_48_11 | reverse complement strand
TTTTCAAAACAATCAAGCAGAGCTCTGAAAGAAATTTTTTTTTCATCATCATTCAGGTATTGGGCCGCGATTTCCCAGCCCACCGGAATCACGCGCAAAAAACGCAGTTTGCGCAGATTAGGCAATGATAAGGTTGGTTTATTAGCCTGGTGCTCTTCTGGAAATTGCAAATCCGGGTCTATTCCAACGCCAAGAGCCTGGCGCGCGGTTAATCCTTGCTGGACAGCTTGTTGCAAACTGTTGCTCAAAAGGCAATTATACGGAGTTTGGTATTGAGGCTCGGGACAAGTGAGCATGTCAGCCAGTAAATCAATCTCCCGGCCAGCTCCGATTTCAATCGCTCGCTGGGGCGAAAACACGTCAAAAGAAGCCAGCAAAGCTTTTAGCGACCCGGCGCTGCCGCCAATCTCGCTGTCCGGGCCGCCGCTGGTTTTGCGGAACGGAAAAAACCCGCGCTGTAATTTCTGCATGTAGGCTTTAGATAGAGTATTGGCAAAAACAGCCAAAGTATCAACTAAAATATCCTCAGTGCGCGGCGGGTCTTCCGCGTATTTATCAAAAGCAGCCCGATACAACTGATCAACTTGTTCCTTAGTCGCGGTTGGGTAGGCTGACTTAATTATGCCTTCTGCCCCAGTAAAATCACCTGATTTCATGCGCTCCACCGCTTGCTCCTCAATGCTTTGCTCTTCTTTCTTCTTCAAATCTTCAAACAAGGCATTAGATACAAAAAGATCATTCCGGCCTGGTTCAAAACTGGTTTGAAAATCAACCAAAAAATTCTTGGCCTGAACAGCTTTGGCAAAATTATTTCTTATTTCCGTAAGTTTGCAGCCGGTCAGGCCTGTATCCTTGGAGCTGACTGGAAACATCAGGTCATCCAAAGATTTTTCAATCCCAATGGTGATGGCTAATTTGGATTTAAGGCTGGAAGCGTCGCAGATGTTCACTGGCCAGCCAGCGGTTAAGTTGGCCAAAAACTTGCCCGCAGCTATATTGCCCGACTCTTTCATCCAACTGCCAAAATTCCTGAAAATCAAAGGCTTCTGGCCTTTGCCGCCCGAGGCTATCCAGGTGGCGGTGTCCTGCGCCAGTTTGTAAGTAACACTGCGGATGGCCTGCTGATAAGAGCGGGAAAGAGTCCGGGTGAGCGCTTTTTTTACCGTATCTTTTGCCTTCTGCATACCTTCGGAAATCTGACGTGGGATATCGGTGAAGGTGTGAGAGATGGTAGTCCACTGCGCCCGGGCCGGGGCAGGCGCAGCCAGCGCGCCAAAAACAAAAACCGTAGTCGTAAAGACAAGTAAAATAGTTAGGATAGTGCTTTTTGTTTTAGGGGAAAACATTGTAATTTAGAAATTGGTTGTTGGTAGTTGGTTTTTGGTAATAGAAATTGGAAGTTAGTTATGAAAATCATTAACTGTTATATTGATAAATTGTCATATTGTTAACTTTTCATTAGTGAACTTTATCAGAGAATTAAGTTCAATGGGTAGTTTATTGTTGAGCGCATCTAAGATGTGTTGATATTGCTCTCGGGTAATCAGATTCCTGGTTTTTGCTTTTTCATTCCAATCGAGTGATTCTTTCATAGAGCCAAAACTGTATCTATAAAACTTAATTTTATCCTTTTTACTGTACCGGCCAAACCCTTCCGCAATATTGGCTGAATTGGAATCAACAGCCCTAATAAACTGTTTTCCAACTGTGTCTTTTGTGAAAAAATCCCATTTCACAACAATCTCCCAAACATAATTTGATAGATGAAAGGCCGTCTTATATGCACCTATGCCATTTAGCTGCAAATACTTTTTACCCATCTTTAACAATATGACAATTTAACAATATAACATGACAGCCAATTTCCATTTTTACTGTTGCTTAAGCGTCTCTTCCAACAACTGCTTCAACTCCTCGTCCGACACGCCTTGCAACTGCTCGTCAGTCACGCCGCCCTGTTTTAACAAATCCCTAATGTCAGTTGGTGATAATTGCTTCAGCTCCTCAACTGGCAATTCACTGTCCGCGGCCTCCGGAGCGGCCAAACTGGGCTCAGCCGGGGTGATGGTTTGCTTAAGTTTGGCTTTAATGATATCCGAACTGCCGCATTCTTTGCCAACCGGGCAGTTCGGGTCAGCGCCTTTTTTAATTTCATCCAAATCTTTCACCCCATCAGAGTCCGAATCAGCCAAATAAGGCGAGGTGCCATAAGTGTTCAGTTCATCCCAGTCATTCAAGCCATCCTCATCCGTATCCATTACCCGCAGCTTGGTTTCTTCTAAAGCGTCGTCAACAGCTGCTGGGCCGCCGCCATCATCGCTGAAAGTCAATTTTAAATTCTGGCTTAAACGCATAAAGCCAAAAATCAAAGCAAAAACCGCTAAAGCGCCAAATCCGATTTTAACGAATTTATCCATATCTTTGTAGATTTATTGTATCACAAAACCATAATCCATGACAAAGGACAGATTTCACTTTTCTGCCATTTGTGCTAGTCTAAAATATATGGAACAAAGCGACATCACAATAATTGCCAAGTCCGTAGCTAAGGTTCTGCGCAACCATGAAGAAGTTTTGTTTGGCTACGTATTCGGTTCGGCCGCAACCGGCAAAAGACGGAAAGGAAGCGATGTGGATATCGCGGTCTATCTCGCGCCGGAGCGCCGAAGCGAGTTTTTTGACATCCGCCTGAAGCTTCTGGAGCAGCTTACCCGAACCCTTTCTAAAGAGGCGGACGTGGTTGTGCTCAACACCGCATCTCCTTTTCTGCGGTATGTTGCCCTGCGGGAGGGAGTGCTCGCGTTTGAGCGCTCTCCGGAAACGCGAATTGATTTTGAATTAAAGGCGCTCAACGAGTACTTTGACTACCAGCCGGTTCTTAAACAGTACCGCGCGCGCTTGGCAACGCCTCTATGACGCAACTGACTCAACAAAAAATCTTTGAAAAACTGGAGAGTTTAAGAGAGTATGTGTCGTACCTCCGCACGCTCCGGTCAGAAGCCGGGAGCGAAAAGCAGTTTCTCGCTGATTTTCACGTATTTGGGAATACGGAACGTTACCTGCAACTTTCGGTACAATCAATTATTGACATTGCGCATTTGGTAATAATTGATCAGGGCTTAAAACGTCCTGATGACAATTACGAGGCTGTCTCACTTTTGCATAACCAGGGCATTGTTTCCGAATCTCTAGCGAATAAGCTTACAAAAATGGTGGGATTGCGCAATATTCTGGTACACGAGTACGGCAAGATTGACCGGAAAAAAGTGTACGAAATTCTTACTAACCAGCTGGGAGACCTGGAGGAATTTCAAAAACAGATCCTTAAGTACCTTAAGGGTCCACACGGCCGCGAGGAGAGTTAGCAAGCGCAATCCAATCACTAATAGAGAGCTCTTGGGCCCGGGCTTTCTCCGCAATGCCGGCCTGGGCCAGGGCCCGGGCAACTTCTTTGGATGGAATCCGCAAACCAGCCACTAAATTATTGCGAAGCTGTTTGCGCGGTGAGGAAAAGCCAACGCGCAAAACTCGCCAGAAAGCGGTAAAATCCTTTAGCGGATAAAGCGGGTCCGGCTTTATGCCGGCAATTGACAAAAGCACGGAATCAACTTTGGGGACCGGCCAAAAAGACTGCCTGGAAACCGGCATCACTATGGCTGGTTGGCTGTACAATTGAACCCAAATGGCCAGCAGACTCATCTGGCCTGGTCGGGCGCAGACCCGCTCCCCCACCTCTTTTTGGACCATGATCAGCATGTCCGCGGGTTTGCGCTCTTCCTCGCTCACGAACTTCCTGATAATCTTGCCAGTGATTTGGTAAGGGATGTTGGCAATAATCCGATACGGCCTAACATCAGGTTTAAATTTTAAAATATCATCATTCACAAGCCTAAAATTAGACTGGCCGCCAAATCGCTCCTTAAGACAGCGGGCCAATGTTTTGTCTTTTTCCACGGCTATCACTTCCCGGGCGCGCTTAATCAATTCCGCGGTCAAAGTTCCAAAGCCGGCCCCGATTTCCACCACCGTATCATTCGGCTGGATGCGCGCCAACTCAACCATTGAGCGCAGCACCGCCTCATCAATCAAAAAATTCTGCCCCGCATGGTTATCAAGGCGTATACTATTATCTTTAATTATTCTTTTAATAGCCGCTTCGTCTGGTAAACTCATGAGAATGGAAGATGGAAAATAGAAAATGGATTATCCGTAAGTTTTCCAATTTTTTCTTAAAAGTGTAATCTGCTTAAGAACTAATTCATACTTTTCAATAAACCAATCACAAACACCAATCTTTAAATAATTTAAATCCTTGCATTGCTTAAAACACTCCACCATTTCCGACGCTTCGCGCATAGCGATTCGCAGACAATTACGAAAATCTTTAGAAGAATCTTTGGCACTATAGCCTTCAGCTATACTGCGGCATATTGACTTTGAAGAACGACGCATATGATCGCATAAATCATATTTTTCTTCAATCGGCAATAAAGGAATAACTTTTTGATGGACTATTATTAATAGCTGGCGGGCGTTACGATACGCTCTAATATCTTCAACATCAATAATCATATCTTCTATTTTCCATTATCCATCTTCCATATTCTATCTCACTTTAATGGGTTCATATTTGATCAGCGAATAAAGCAAAGTCATCAGGCCGGCTAGAACAAACAAAGCGCCGTAAGAATTTCCAATGTAGCGCAAGGCCAGAATCCCCAGAACAATGGCCAAGATTTTGCCCACCACCAGCGACATTTCAAAAAAGACCACGGTTTTCATGACGCTGGTTTCATTGGCCCGCTGGTAAGTCATGGCCATCATGGGCACCACAATCACGGTCTTGGAAATGCGCGATAAAGTGTCAATTAAAAATACGCCCCAAGAGCCGCCCGCCAAAAGCCGCAGCCACCAGGCCGCGCTTGAGAAGACCGAACCCACTTTAAGAATGGAGCGCCGCTCGCCCGCGCCGCCGTCAGTCAGACGGCCCACGTAAAGCAAAACCAAGGTGGTCGCCAAAGTCGCCCCAGCCACCAAAGAGCCAACCGAGAAAAAGCTGGCAACCACGGTATAAATAAAAATCGGCCAAATCACCAGAACAATCAGTTCTTCGCCAAAACCGAGAAAACCCAAAAAATTGCGCCGGTTCTCGGCATAAGTGAGCCGGCGATAAGCGTGCCAGTAAGAAAACGGCACTGGCTTGAATTTCTCCCGGGTAGTCATCAAGGGGACGTTAGAAGCCAGAATAAGAACGCTGATAACCGCGAACAGAACATTGAACCCCCACAAGCTGATGATTAGGCCGCCCAAAAACGGCCCGGCAATATAGACCAAAGAATTTATAATCAGCGAGTTGCCTATTTCCCGGCCCCGCTCGTCATTGCGGCTAAAGCGCGCGAAATCAGCGTGGTAAGCGGGCCAATAAAAAGTTTTTTGCAAAGCCAAAGCCGCCACGGCCCAGTAAGTAAATTGGAAATCGCGAGATATTAGGTAAAGCAACGCGTAAAAAGCGACCAAGCCGGGCGTGGAGACCAAAATCGCCCGTTCATAGCCAAAGCGCCGCGCGAATTTGGCTCCCAAAGGCATGAGGAAAAAATAAAGCACATAGACTCCGAGGTAAAAGTATAAAATGCCGGAGAGCGAAAAACCTTGGGTCCAAAGATAAATCGGCTCAAACAAGGCCACCATGGCCGTGGCTAGGTTGATAATCATGTCCGCAATATAAAGCTCCCGCACCTGACGCGAGGCTCTGATAGCGAAAAATTTTTTAAACAATCTAACAAAAAAGTGCGTAAGCATTTTTGGTTAACTACGAATTACGAATAGAGAACGAATATACGAATAATATTTTGGTCGGTTATGCTTTTATCTCAATTTCTCCCTGACGGATGATATCAATTTCATTATCACACACTTTAACCACGGTGGAAACGCCTTGAGAGGGCAAAGCGCCGGCATCAATAACATAATCAACCTTATTCATGGCCTCCCCCAAAGAGGCGCGGACTTCTGCCAGGGAGTACAAATTTTTATCTCCAGATTTATTGGCTGACGTTGATATCAGGGGCGCGCCAATCTCTTGCGATAAATGGCGCGCAATTTTATTGCCAGGAACCCGAATCGCGACTGACCCTTTGTTGATAACAGCGGGTGACAACCCTTCTAGTTTAACGGGCAGCACCAGCGTCAATGGCCCGGGCCAGTATTTGTCCGCGAGTTTCTTGGCCTGGCCGGCCAAGGTACACCACTGCCGCACCATGGCCACATCAGCCGCAATGAGCGGCAATGTTTTTGATTGGCTCCGGCCTTTGATTTCAAAGACGCGCTCCGCGGCCTCCTGGTCTCGCGCGTCGCAACCTAAAGCATAGGCCGTGTCAGTGGGATAAATGATTATTTGCTGCATTTTATTCATTTGCTTCAAAACCAATGCGCGCTTTTGGTTTTTCTTCTGCTGATATTAACTTCTTTATCACATCAAATATCACTTTAAATCTCTGGTCATATTTACGCTCCAGCGCTTCAATCTTCCGTCGCAGCACTTCATTTGTCGCAAGCAACTCGCGGATTTTGGTAAAGGTCCGCATAATTTGGATATTGACCTGGACCGCGCGCTCGCTGTTCAGAACGCTGGAAAGCATGGCTACGCCTTGTTCCGTGAAAACCATGGGCGGATATCTTAAACCCATCTTGTCTTTATTGGAGGTCACAAATTGTGACCTCCAATTTGCAAATTCACCTTTCGTTAATTGAATCATAAAATCTCTGGGAAAACGATTTATGTTTCTCTTGACTGCTTGTTTAAGAACCTTTGTTTGGACACTATATAGCCGAGCGAGATCGCGATCGACCATGACTTTTTGTCCGCGAACTAAATAAATTTTACTTTCAATTATTTCGCTTGGTATTATCGCAATTTCTGTTTTTGTTTTTATCATATCCTCCTCTTTTTGTTTTTGATTACTGCTTTATTTCACCACAAAATTTATCAACCGACCGGGAACAAAAATCTGCTTGGTGATTTTCTTGCCTGTCAAATACTTGGCGACCTTCGCGTTTTTCGTGGCTACCCGAGCGACTTCATCTTCATCCGCATCCGCCGCAACGGTAACGCTCGAGCGAACCTTGCCGTTCACCTGCACCGCGTACGTGACCTCGTCTTCGACTAACAACGACGCATTGTACTTTGGCCACGTCTCTTTCTCAAGCAACCCCTTATGCCCCAATTTCGACCAAAGTTCGTTGGCGATGTGCGGAGCAAACGGATTTAATACTTTCAAAAACAGTTCCAAATGCTCTTGGGAAATCTCACCAATTTTATAGACCGCGTTCACAAAAATCATAAACTGCGACACCGCAGTGTTGAAGTTAAAACTGACAATATCATCTCCAACTTTTTTAATTAACTTATGCAACTCGCGGTTGACCTCTCTTTTTTTGTCTTGAAACTTGTCGGCCAGAGGCTGACCAGCCTTTGGCTGGAAACTTGAAACTTGAAACTTCCCCATCTCCCATACCCTCTCCAAAAACCGCCGCACCCCGACAATGCCATTGGTATCCCACGGCTTGGCGTCTTCCAGCGGCCCCATGAACATTTCGTACAGCCGCATGGTGTCGGCCCCGAACTGCTCAATGACCTCATCCGGGTTGATGACATTGCCCCGCGACTTGGACATTTTCTGTCCGTCCGGACCAAGGATAAGGCCTTGGTTGCGCAAAGATAAAAACGGCTCGTCGTTCGGCGTTGAGTTCTTGCTCAACGCCTTTTGAAGCGCAACGCGCTTTATTTTCGTTTCAATAAATCCTAAATCGCACAAAGCCATGTAGATGAATCGAGCGTACATCAAATGCAGAACCGCGTGCTCGGCTCCGCCGACATAAGTATCAACCGGCAACCAAGTCTTGATTTTATCCTTGCCGGCAAATTCCTTTTTGTTCTTGGGATCAGTATAACGCAAAAAGTACCACGATGAATCCACAAATGTATCCATGGTGTCGCTCTCGCGCCGGGCCGCACTACCGCACTTGGGACATTTAACTTTGTGGAATGATTTAGAGCGCGCCAATGGCGACTCCCCTTTTGGCCTAAAGTCCACGTCAGTCGGTAAAACTACTGGCAGGTCTTCCTCTGGTACCGGATGCTCGCTTTGCCCGCCGAAGCCTTGGCGAAGACGGGCGCATTTATCGCAATAAATTATCGGGATCGGCGCACCCCAATATCTTTGACGCGAAATCAGCCAGTCGCGTAATTTATATTGAATGGCTTTTTGACCGCCGACTTTCTTAGTGATTTTCCATTTTGCTTCTTCGTTTGAAAGGCCATTAAACTCGCCGGAATTTATCATCACGCCATTACCAAAATAACACAAACCATATTTCCCGCCAGAGCGCGTTATAAACTCTTCTGTCCCTTTCCAACTGCCACGAGCAAAATGCTGAATTGCTTCTGCCGCGTCAACCCAGACTACTTCTAATTTATCTTTGTCTGATTCCGCTAAACCAATATTATGATCATCAAGTATTTTAACCTTATAGACTTTGCATAAACGGTGATTGTTGACATTCTCAGGCGCAAAATTATAATTCTGCTCGATTTGACCCAGATATTCTTCAATGTGTATATGATCATAACCTGTTTCCTCTGTAAATTCCCTTAACAAAGTCGCTTCTGGATTTTCCTTGGCCTCAATTCGCCCGCCCGGAAGTTGATATTCATTTATCTTTTTATTGAACACCAACAACACCTTATCGCCTTTGATAGTAATTGCGTGAGCAACGTCGCGAGGCATGGCATTGGGTAAAACCTCGCCATACTTTTTAATAACCACTTCTCTTATCGGTAAATTATATTTTTTTGCAAACTCAAAATCCCGCTCGTCATGTGCCGGCACGGCCATAATCGCGCCAGTGCCGTAAGATGATAAAACATAGTCCGCAATCCAAATAGGGACTTCTTCGCCATTACCAGGATTAATGGCTTTCACGCCTTTTAATTCCACGCCTGTTTTTTCTTTAGCCAAATCAGTGCGCTCCAGCTGGGTTTTGGCCGCAGCCTTTTTGATGTACTTTTCAACTTCGCTCCAATTTTCAATCTGGTTTTTGAGTTCTCGGACTAAAGCATGCTCTGGCGCCAGCACCATGTAAGTCGCGCCAAAGAGCGTGTCTGGCCGGGTAGTGAATACCTTGATTGATGGCACCAAGCTATTGAGAATCACAGGTTCCTGATTGGCGGTAAAGTGCGGTTCTTGACTCTCGGTCTCAATTAATTCTCCTCCCAGATTTTCATGCAAGAACTTGCCTTGCTCAATGCGAACCGCGTAATCATTTCTATCACTCAAAATTTTTATGAAACCGGCAGATTTTTTTATTTTCTCAAAATCAAATTCCCAATTAAAAGTATTATGAAAAGGCCTGGACTTGTCTTTAAATTTTGGGCTGGAAAATCCACCAGCCAAAACCAAACCGCGAATTTTTGTTTTAAGTTTTTCCGCCACTTTCAAAGCCACCGCTGCGCCCAAACTGTGGCCGAATAAAATAGTATTCTCGTCAAATTGAATATTTTTCAAAACATAACCAACCTGCTCTTCCTCGGTCGGCTGTTCCGGATTGGGCAAATCCGGCGCCACGACTTTGAAACCGCGTTTTTCAATCTCGCCTTTCAACCAAGGGAAAAATACGCCTTGCGAATCTCCATTAAACCCATGCAACAAAACAAAATCTACCTTATCTCGAAACTCTGAACTCTGAACTCTGAACTCTATCTCCACCCCCTCGCTCCGGCCAATCCAATTTCTCTGCATAGTCTTAATCGGCTCCGGCCAATCCAGTTTTTCCAAATTAGACAAAAGACGCTCCGGATAAGAGCCATGCTTACCCGAACCCGTGATTTTGAAAAACCATTGCTCAAGATTCTTTTGAACGACTTTATTGTGGCAGCGCTCGCAGGCCCCAGCCACCACCTGCTCGTTAGCCAAAACCGTCTGGCAGTCAGCGCACCAATTGACTGGCGCGGCTTTTTTGTAGGCCAGGCCGTGTTTGTATAATTGCAAAAACAGCCACTGGGTCCATTTATAATAATCAGGCGAGGATGTGTTAACCTCGCGCGTCCAATCGTAGGAAAAGCCGAGCGACTTAATCTGGCGCGTGAAAGTTTTAATATTGTTATCCGTGCTTTCTTTAGGATGGACGCCGCTTTTGATGGCATAATTCTCGGCCGGCAAGCCAAAAGCGTCCCAGCCCATGGGATGCAGAACTTGATAGCCTTTCATCCGAAGATAGCGGGAATAGATATCAGTGGCGGTGTAGCCTTCAGGATGGCCCACGTGCAAACCCGCGCCCGAGGGGTATGGGAACATATCCAAGATGTACTTCTTCTTGTTTGGCTTAACTTTGTCAGCCGCGACAAACGCGCCTTCTTTGGCCCAGCGCTCCTGCCACTTTTTTTCTATGGTTTTATGATTGTACGGCATAAAAGCGATACCAAATTAATGCGAAAGCATACGAAAAATGCGAAATTCAGAAACGTCATTCCGAGCCCAGCGAGGAATCTCGTGGATTACCACTGGGATCCCTCGACAAGCTCGGGATGACGATAATAATTTTCGTATCTTTCGTATGTTTTAGTCATTAGTGTCTCGTTAAAATTCCCATAATTGAGCCTGTTTTTGAATAGGCGTCTCCAAAATTAGCGTCTGATGTTTAGAAATAAGCTC